>DATKLV010000148.1:0-2326 GCA_035542255.1 Desulfomonilia bacterium
CGTCATGGAAATGCAGGCAGTATTCTCCTTCGATTCTCTTCACGGGTGTGATCTCGAGGTCGGTAACCAGGCTCCCCAGCCTGCCGCAGCATCCTCTTTCCGTGATCAGCATCCTGTTCAGACCAAAGGTGCCCAGACCAGCGATATATGCGACATGGCGGTGGGACCAGGTACTGGTAAGAGTTATCGGGTCAAAGTTGTGGGTGGGGGGTACTGTGCATGTGCGATATCCCCGGGATCCAAGGAAAGCGGTGATATCGGCATTTATGTGCATTATAAGCTCATTGGTCTCCAGGTACGCATCCGCCCACTGTCTGCTGGGCCTCTCGCCTTCAATATTGCTCTTCACGATCGACTTGGTGAAGGGAAGGAAGTAGGCGACCACGGTCTTTGCCCCCTCCAGAAGGTCCGAGGGCAGCAGGTGACCGGGATGCGCGACCTGTTTCAGGTGCCGGAAGAGAGGATCCGTGGCCCCGGCATAGCCTACGAGAGGCTCCTGCCAGGAGGTTTTTACGGGTCCGGAGGAGATGTATCGCGCTGCAGTCTTCTCAAGCAGATGCCTGATGAGATCTTTCATATCCATGAATAAACAAGGATCCGGTATCCATCCGGGAATCAACTCCTGATATTCAGGTCCTGATTTTCCTGCACTCGACATAATAGCGCTTATCTTCCGCATGGCCCATGGAGAACGCCTTTCTGGGCAGAACACCCTCCATGATGATGGTCTTGAAAAGGTCGTGCTTGGAGAGCACGGGCAGCAGGAACCCCATGGCGGAAGGCTTCCGTGCCAGTTCTCTGACAACATCTTCACCGTGGATATAATCGATCTCGGCCTCCTGATGATTGCTGCAGAAGGAGTCGAGGAAGGCCTGGAGACTCCCCACTTCCAGGTTCCAGCGGGGGTTTGAGATAACGACATGACCGTGATCGTCACCGGTCATGAACTCGATGACATGTGCGTTTTCCCGTTCCATGAGTTCCGGATCATATTCCGACAGGAAAGATACCTCCGAGTCCTTCGGCATGAAGAAATCGGTCATGGCATTGAATACGTCGTCCTGTCTCACCTTGAAGAGCACCCGGTGTATGGGCTCGAACTCGAGACCTTTATCGTGAACATTGACCAGCTCCACCAGTGCGTACCGGGCGGGATGGCTCATGACGGCCGTCTTGTCGGCAGAGAGGTCCTTGAGTCGATCCCAGAAAAGTTTAGCCGATGCCAGGGAATGGTTGCCGTCACCGACTGCATAGAGAAGCACGTCGGCCGATCTGAGCCTGTAGCGATCGCTGAAACGGGCCGGATCGGCAAGCTTCATGAGGCTCCGGGATATTTCCCGTATCATGCCCGCATCGTTCACCTGATAGCCCCTGATATGGCCGCCGTTCATCATGAGCTCGAAATCGTAGAGCTTGGTCAGTCGCTTGCCGAACAGCGGCTCGATCACGGTCATCCCCGGGTCGTCGATGAGCACCATGATGTGAGGCAGCTCTATGGGGGCGCCTTCCCTGATTTTTACCCGGGCGGGAAGACGCTCGATGACGGTTCCCTCGGAGGCGCGTATCAGGCACGTGCATCCTTGCCTGTAGTCGTAGTGTTCGAGATCCAGACAGACAAGGAGGCCCCTTCTTATAGTGCCCCGTGCCGTAATGCGTTCGATCAGAACGAAGCCTTCCCCTTGAGGGACGAGGATTCCTTCCGCAAGGTAGCTCTCCATGGATTTTCTTATCCTGCCGAGCTGCTCTTCGTTGTCGGTGCAGTTGAGATATGCCTCGGGATAGATGAGGCGCAGCGTAGAAGGTGAGTCTCCCACGAGATCATCCACCTGCTTCCAGTATTCAGGCTGCGAGGTGAACTGGTCGCATGCCACGACCGACCATCTCGTCAGGTCGATGCCTTGTTTCGGAAGGAGTATCCGGGGGACTTGCAGGGCAACCTTCTCAAGACTCATGCCTACATTCTCCTTTGGTGTGTGGAATCGTATGATGCGGTGAGTATAGGTGTCTTCATAGCAGAACACTCACACGGCTTGTCAACCTCATTTGTTGCCTGTCACGGCCTGAGCACCAGGACATCGTGATATCGGGCCTGGACGGCTTCATCTTTGAAGGGGAATGGGATGTAGCTTCCTTTCATCCAGGCCCCGATGCCGTCGTCGTAGTGGGGGCTCGAAGGATTGTCCGACTGGCCGGAGCTGTTTACCCCTACCATGGGCTCATCCAGGCTGAAATCTACAATGATGCGCATGGCAGGGATGATAAATGTATCAAAATCCTTGCCCATGAGATAATCAGACACATTCAGGGTGAAGATATCACCATTGGC
>DATKLV010000149.1:0-4269 GCA_035542255.1 Desulfomonilia bacterium
ATGATCATCCTGAGGAATGTTCTGAAGAAGCAGCTTATAGCAGTCTTTGTCGGTGTCGTGGCATCCGGGATCATCGTGGTAGGCTACATATTCAACATTATATTATAAGACAGAGGATTAACAGAATGATGAACCTTTTGATTGTCGGCGGCAGTGATGCCGGTATAAGTGCTGCTCTCAGGGCAAAGGAGATAGATCCGGTTGTTGCAGTGACCATGATCGTTGCCGATCGGTTTCCCAATTTCAGTATCTGCGGGTTACCGTTCTATGTAAGCGGCGAGACCACGGACTGGAGGCAACTGGCCCATAGAACCATTGCAGAGATCGAAGAGAAAGGTATCCGGCTCATGCTGGGACATTTCGTCGATACGATTGATGCGGCTAAACAGGTGATAGTTGCCAGGGACCCCGATGGGAAGATGCTGTCCTTGGAATACGATAAGCTCATGATAGGCACCGGTGCAGTCTCCACTCGGCCCAGCATGGAAGGTATCGACCTGCCTGGAGTATTTCTTTTGAGATGGATGGAAGACAGTTTAGCCCTGAAACACTATCTTGATGAGAACAAACCCACATCAGCAATAGTTATTGGAGGCGGGTACATCGGCATGGAAATGGCCGATGCCTTTACCCATCTCGGCATGAATGTGACCGTGATCGAATACGCAGATACGGTCCTTACCACCGTAGATCCTGAGCTGGGCATAAAGGTCCGGGAGACCCTTGAAAGGAATGGTGTCAAGGTAGTGACAGGAATGCCGGTAAGTGCGATTGAACGAAACGGGGAACAATTAAATGTTCTGGGATCAAATGGCTTCTGCGCAAAAGCGGATACTGTCCTGGTGGCTGCAGGTGCAAGGCCGAATGTTAGTCTCGCTAAATCCGCCGGTGTTGATATCGGTGATTTCGGTGCAATCCGGGTGAATGGCAGGATGGAAACCAATGTGGCGAATATCTTTGCCGCAGGCGATTGCGTGGAAACATGGCATCATATCCTGGAAAAGTATGTTTACCTGCCGCTCGGAACAACCGCTCATAAGCAGGGCCGTGTGGCAGGAGAAAATACAGTCGGCGGCTCTGCAACATTTAAGGGATCGCTTGGCACCCAGGTCGTGAAGATATTTGACCTGGTGGCTGCACGTACCGGACTGCGGGATACCGAGGCAAAAGCAGCAGGATTTGATCCGCTGACAGTTGATCACGAGGCCTGGGACCACAAGGTTTACTATCCCGGTGCGAAGCGTATGCATATTCGCATCACCGGAGATCGTCGAAATTCACAGAGGCTGCTCGGAGTACAGATCCTTGGTAATTACGGCACAGAAATATCCAAGAGGGTTGATGTCCTTGCTGCAGCAATTTTCAATGGAATGAAGATGGATGAAATCAGTGATCTCGACCTTACCTATACACCGCCATTGAGCAGTCCCTGGGACCCGGTGCAGACAGCTGCCCAGGAGTGGATGAAAAATTTGTCCTGATCTCTTCGATTCGGAACGCCTATGAAAGACTGGATTCCCGCTTTTGGAGGAATGACACGTTGCCGCTCCCATGGAGCTTATCCCGAAATGCGGGGAATGGCACCTTTTTCGGTTTTGTCATCACAAGAGACTTGACAAGGATTATTTTAGTTGTATCATACAACTATGACACAAAAAATCCTCCGTCAGGACCGGCAGATCCTCTCCCTCATGACCGAGCTGGCAAAGGCCCTGCGCTGCTGCCGTCAGGACGAGGTGTTCTGCGAAGACGTGACCTTCACCCAGTTCATCATCCTGGATACGGTTGCCAGGAACCACACGTTGAATATGGCAAGCCTGCACGATGCCCTATCAGTCGATAAGAGCACCACGACACGGCTTGTGGCACCACTCATCAAGCGCAACCTGGTTATCCGGGACAGGGCGGATCACGATTCGCGTGCTGCCACATTGAAGCTGACTGAAGAGGGTTCAGAGGTGCATGAGAAGGTCTGGCAATGCCTCTTATCCTTCATCCGGGCTGTTCAGGACGGAATACCTGCTGAGAAAAGAGCCGGTGTCATCGAAGGGGTCGGCCTGTTCCTGAGCTCGGTGCGAAACGTTTCCGCACTGCGCTGCGGGGCGGATGCAAAGTCGGGCGGGTGCAAGTGCTCGGCAATAAATTGAGCGGATCCATATGGATCAAAGGTGAAGATATGAGCATGGAAGAGTGTAAAGGAAATCGAACGAGAGCCAGGGTTCTCCTGCCCATGGCGCCTTCCGGAGCGGATGAAGCTACATCGATGCTGCCGCCCCGCCTTTATCAATCCTGCGTGAGCGGCTATCGGGAAGGGCCTTCAGGGAAGATCCCCCAGGTGGCATCTAATTTGAAATGGGAAGATCACTGGGGCACCATCAAAGCCCGCTTCGGTGTGGGGAGGATGCACTATACCGTCGACCCCGGGCTCTATGCCCTGGGACAGCCGGATGAACATTCCCCGATACTGGTGACGGCCAACTACAAGATGAGCTTCGATGCCCTCCGAGGTTCTCTGCCGGGCAGGAATGCATGGATTCTCGTCCTGGATACCAAGGGGATCAATGTCTGGTGCGCAGCAGGCAAAGGGACATTCGGCACCGAGGAGCTCTTACGCCGTATCACTGCAAGCGGTCTGAAGGACTTGGTCAACCATCGCGACCTCATCCTTCCTCAGCTCGGCGCACCGGGCGTAGCGGCACATATCGTAAAAAAACTCACCGGGTTCAAGGTCCACTATGGGCCGATCAGCGCACAAGACGTCCCTGACTACCTCGATGCGGGCATGAAGGCGACGCCCGCCATGAGGCGAAAGGACTTTCCCCTCAACGAGCGCGTCGTACTCATACCCATTGAGCTCATCGAATCCCTCAAGGCAGCTTTTATCATCATCCCGGTAATGCTGGTCATCACCGGGTTCAGCGGCCGTGAAGGGTTCTTGCAGAATATCATTGGCGACGGCGTATTCACCGTATATGCCGTCATGGGAGCCGTCATAGCCGGCACCGTGCTCAATCCAATACTCCTGCCATACCTGCCGGGACGGGCCTTCACGACAAAAGGGCTTGCCATAGGGTTTGCTACGGCCTTTGTTCTGCTCTGGTCGCGGGGAATAACCCCGCATTCCATGCACGCCTTGCTCCTCGGAAGTTCCTGGCTGCTGATGATCCCTGCCGTTGCCGCGTACCTGGCAATGAACTTCACCGGGGCTTCAACGTACACCTCTCTTTCCGGGGTGAAGAAGGAGATGCGCTGGGCCCTCCCTCTCGAGATCACAGCCGGACTTTCCGGTTTCGCGGTTTGGATCGTATCAAGAATCATTCAATAGGAGCATGCGATGCAGAAGCTGGTTTATCTCAAAGATGTAGTTACCTTACACCTTGATGAGCATAAGTGCACCGGTTGCGGTATGTGCCTGGAAGTCTGCCCCCATGAGGTATTTACAATGAACGGCAAACGGGTGCGGATAACAAACAGGGATGCCTGCATGGAGTGCGGCGCGTGCAGCAGGAACTGTCCTGCCGGTGCGGTGTCCGTCAAGGCCGGTGTGGGATGCGCGGCCGCGGTCATAAACGGCATGCTGGGCCGCACGAATTCGGCATGCTGCTGCGTCGTAGATCCCGAGCAATCGCCCTCGGACAAGTCCGGCGGCTCATGCAGCTGTTGATGCGGTAATTGGTTATAACCTCTATTTCAGCCCCTTCTCTTTGAGAAAGGGACCATATTTATGGTCAGTCACCTGTATGTGGTTCTTCAGCCAGTCACTTAAGAAATTAATCACGTCGGTACTCAACCCGATGCGATTGGTTTCGAATTTCTTCTTGAAGTCAGTGACCTTGTCAACAAAGGTCCGGTGTTCTCTTATGTGAACCTCGGCCGCAGGATAGCCGAACTGGGAGAAATACTTCTCCTCTGTTGAAAAATGGTATGCTGTGTAATCCGAAAGACCTTTGACTATCTTGCCCAGGACCTCTTTCCCTTTTCCTTGTTTCATGGCATCATCAAGGTCGTTGATCATCTTGATGAGCTGTTGATGCTGTCTGTCGATCTCACCGACATGGACACTGAGGTTATCGTTCCAGCTTATCAATGCCATAGCTTTCTCCCCTTGGATGTTTAATAAGGATAGATATAATGTCCCTTCTCTCCCGTGCAAGGGAGTCTGTAATGATAACTGCTTCGTGATGATCAAAACCCGGTGCCGCTCGCTTCATCAGGATTTCTTCTGGCTGAGGAAATTCTCCAGCTTCCCTTTTTCCGGCGCGCATAACC
>DATKLV010000150.1:0-2978 GCA_035542255.1 Desulfomonilia bacterium
GTGCCGCCCTCGACGGGGAACAGACCTCATTCCTGGAATCGCTCGCAGAGAAGGGATTCTATTCCTATGAAGGCCTCATCATCCAGGCTGCCAGGCTTGTTGCTTCAGGGGTAAGTCCCTATCGCCGGCAGCATGTCATGGTTGATGAGTTCCAGGACATAAACTTCGTGCAATATGCATTCCTCAAGGCTTTGAGCGCGGGCGCCCTGAGCGTCATGATCATAGGCGATCCGAATCAGGCCATCTACGGCTTCCGGGGGAGCAGTGAGGCCTCCTTCGAGGACTTCATACGAGATAACCCTGTCTGCAAGAAGATTCACCTGGGCACCACCTACCGGCTGACCGGCCCGATCACAGAGGCTTCCAATGTGTTTATCGGAAGCGAAGCGGTGAAGAACGCCGGTGATGGACCGCCAATCAGCATCGTGAGGACCGACAGGCCATATGACTTCCTTACCAGGGAGATCGAGGCCCTCTCAGGCGGGCTCACCCATCTTTCCGTCGGAAAGTCGCAAGGCGAATATGCCCTGAGCGACATGGCGGTGATCGTGCGCACCCAGGGCCAGGCGTCGCAGGTCATCGACGCGCTGGCGCGGGCGTCCATCCCCCATGATGCCGCCTATGCCAGGCCCTTTGCCGAGCTGGCCGGAGTCAGGGAGCGCATCGCGCTCCTGGAGGGAACCGGCTGGGAGCGATCGGTCGTCGGGGTAGGGGACCGTGCTCTGGAGCGGATCTCTTACGGTCTCGATCTTCCGGACGGCGTACAGGAGAAGATCAACCGGGCAAGGGAGGCGCTGGGGAAGTTGAAGGGGAATATCATCGAGCGTATTACTGTTCTTGAGAGCTCCGGTCTCTTCAAGTTGGCTGAACTGGGAGAAAATCATGCCTTCTACCAGTACGCGCACCTGTCCGGCGATGACGTTCAAGGATTCATTGAATTGCTGAGGCTCAACAACGACCAGGGGGCCCTAGGCGCAGAGAAGGTCCATGTCATCACGGCCCATGCTGCAAAGGGGCTCGAGTTCCGCTGCGTATTCCTGTCCGGGCTCGTCCAGGGCGTCTTCCCTCTGTCCGGGTCTTCCTTCATGGAGGAACAGAACCTATTCTATGTAGCTATGACGCGAGCAATGGACAAGCTATACTTCATATGCCCCAATAATGCCGAATCGGAATTCCTGGAGCGCATCCCAACACGATGCACGACTGAGACCACGTATGCGCCCAAGAAGCCCAAACCCGGCCAGATGTCCTTGTTCGATTAATCACAAGGGGGAAGTCAAAGATCATGATCACCAGAACGGATGAGATCTCCTACATTGTTCTCCTCATCTTTCTCATAATCATTTCAGCCTTCTTTTCGAGCAGCGAAACCGCTTATATGAGGGTAAACCGGTACCGGATCAGGAGGCTCGCCGATGAAGGCAATACGCGTGCAAAGAGGGTCGATGAAATCCTCAAGGAACCCGGGCGGCTCATCAGCGCGATCCTGCTGGGGAACAACTTCGTCAATATCCTGGCATCCGCCATCGCAACGGCCGTCTTCATATCCATCTTCGGGGAGCGTGGCATTCTGTATGCGACCATTGCCATGACGGCGACCCTTCTGATATTCGGAGATATCATCCCCAAGACCGTTGCAGCCTACCGGCCTTCCACGACCACCCTGTTCTTCTCGGGTTTCATCAAGGTCATCGTCACTGTCTTAAACCCGCTTGTGAATGTTATCACGTCGGCCTCCAAGGGGTTCCTCTCGCTGTTCGGGATGACCATGGGAAAGATTGAAGACCTCACCGAAGAGGACGTGGGGTCCGTCATCTCCATGGGACACAAGGAGGGCTTCATCCCCGAGGCCAAGGCCAAGATGCTCACGGCTATCATGGAGATGGATGCGATACCGGTCCGCAAGGTGATGCTCCCACTCAACGAGATGGTGTTCATATCGGTCGTGAGCGGGTTCGACGATGTGGTGAACACCGTGACCACGAAGAATCACAGCAGGTACCCCGTGTACAAGGACAGGAAGGATAATATCGTGGGGTACCTGCACATCAAGGATATATGGCCATTCATCAAGAGGCGCTCCGAGTTCGTCGTCAAGGATAACATGAGGGAAGCCCATTTCGTACCCGAGACGAAATCCATCCTGACGCAGCTCATCGATTTCCAGAACATGCACCTGCACATGGCGTTCGTGGTCGATGAGTACGGCACGGTCAAAGGTGTGATCACACTGGAAGACATCATCGAGGAGATCACGGGCGACATCGCCGACGAGCACGACATCATCAGGCCGCCTCTCGTGCCGGTGAGCGGGAAGAGTTTCATCGTCACCGGTAGCATCAGCCTGCTGGACCTGGAGCGTTCGATCGGCTATGAGTTTCCCAGCGAATACGACACGCTGTCCGGCCTCATCTATGCCCGGCTCGACCGCATACCCGAGGAAGGGGACATCGTGATGTTCGATGACATGCAGCTCAAGATCGAGCGCATGCGCGGCAACCGCATCGTCAGGGTAAGGGTGACCATGAAGGAGTAGCTTGTTGGGTTTCATTCCTCAACACAACCTACATCTACATCTCTTGCTTAGTTTACTCATCGCCCCTCCTGGGAGAGGGACAGTGTAATAGGTATTAATTTCTTGTTTTTCGTTCCCCTCTGAACCCGGTGAGCGAGCGCAGGAAAATCCAGGGGAAAACGGCGTTTGTCTGAGCGGAGTGAAACGGAGCGAGTTCAGCCGCGGCCCGGATTTTCCAAGCGAGAGAACGGACCTGTTAGGGCGGGTTCTTGGGGTGCCTTTTCTTTGGTCCTTTCTTTTGGCACCAAAAGAAAGGACAAGAAAATTACTGCTCCTTCTCGATCTCGGGAGCAGGAGCCGGGGCGGCGGGTAAAGATCTTTTCCGGCCGGGCCTTTTCTGCCGGAAGGTCATGTGCTCCTGCTGCAGTCTGCCCAATTCTGACGCCAGGGTCTCACCCCTTTC
>DATKLV010000151.1:0-2390 GCA_035542255.1 Desulfomonilia bacterium
GGGGGGTGGATGAGCCAGCAGTGGATGCGGTCGCGCAGCCAGATGTCCTCCCTATCGAAACCCCGGGTGGCCGGGTCGAAGTAGACGTAGCTGTCTGGGTAGAAGCAGTTCTGCTCGGTGATCTTCATCGGCGCCAGTATAGAGAATACTCATATCCGGTGCAAGAGCCGATTAGGGGAACATGCGGCCAATCCCATGGAAAATAGGTCGGGGCCTGCAGGGCTCATCCGAACTTTTACAGATCCAAGACGATTGCATAACTTAAAGAATGTCATTCCCGGCCTACTCTGCTGCCGCAGCTTGTACGTCTGCGAAGGCCGGACGGAAGCTTCGAATCCAGTATTGACGGCTGAGAGGTTTAACGTACTATAGATTCTATGCCCCGCATGACCTTTCTCTCGGATTTCGGACACCGGGACGCCTATGCGGCTCAGGTGAAGGCGGTCATCCTCTCGCATGTCCCGGATGCCCAGATCATCGACATCACCCATGACATAGAGCCTTACGGGATCGTCTCCGCTGCATGGCTGCTCTCCACGACTTACCCGCACTTCCCGCAAGGCACCGTTCACCTGGCCGTGGTAGACCCCGGCGTGGGGACAGACAGGGCCATCCTGGAGGTGAGGAAGAAAGGTCATGTGTTCATCGGACCGGACAACGGGATATTCTCGTTCCTCTACCCTGCAGACGAGGTCAGGGAGATCACCTGGAGGCCCGAAGGCGCTGTGTCGTCAACCTTCCACGGCAGGGACATCTTCGCGCCCCTGGCGGCCAGGATCCTTGCAGGCCACGGGCTCGGTCTGCCGGGTGTGCCCAAGCACGACCCGGTCGCCTTTGACGTGAACGCGCCCATGGTGGTGCACATAGACACCTTCGGAAACGTGATCACGAATATCCCGTGCAATGATCTCAAGGCCGGGTGCTCCCTGGAAGTGAACGGCATGAAGGTTACGGCCGCTGCCGGGACCTTCGCGGACATACCCGAAGGCGGGCTCGGCCTCATCTGCGGCAGCGCCTCCACCATCGAGATAGCGGCGAACAGGGCCCGCGCATCGGATATTATAGGTGCAAAGTCAGGGATGCCGGTTTCCCTAGTGACATGAGCATTACCTAACAAGTGCTCAATAGTGAATTCAAATGAATCATAATTTATTAAAGAGGTCTTTACTATGAGTATTTTGCGTTTCTGCGTTATCATAACTATCTTTCTTGTATCGGTATTTGAATCTCCTTCAATATTTATGGTCCGATATCAATTAAACTTTCGCTATATTGATTCTTGTCAGTTGATACTTGGTGGGTTGACGAAAAATGGTGAAACCGTAACTTTGCCTACTATAGAGTTCAAGAAAGCAAAAGGTTATCGAGCGTTTATTGAACCCTAAGTATGACTATGAGTAAAGGGTTTTCCCCCCTTGAACCCGGTGAGCGAGCGTAGGAAAATCCTGGGGAAAGCGTCTCCTGTCTGAGCGGAGTGAAACGGAGCGAGTTCAGCCGCGGCCCGGATTTTTCCGAACGAGCGAACGGACCCGTAGATATTATGTTAAAGTTGAGATTGCCATAATACTCATGGCAACCTCCCTCTTAAAGTTGAGGTTACCCAAACCCAAACAAAAGAAAGGAGAATGCCATGAGTACTAAGAAGTGTAACGAAATCAGTTTCAAGGGCAAGCACTTTTTCGTCGGATTTGATGTTCACAAGACCAGATGGGTTGTCTCTATTCGTCATCATGGGCTTCTCTTAAAGACCTTTTCCATGGACCCTTCTCCTGAAGGACTGAAGAAATACCTTGAGAAGAACTATCCTGGCGGTATCTTTCATCTTGTCTATGAAGCAGGCTTCTGCGGATTCTGGGTACATCGTAAATTTAAGGAACTCGGTATCGAATGTATCGTTATCAACCCTTCCGATGTTCCCACTGCCCATAAGGAAAAGGACCGTAAATGTGATCCGGTAGACTCCAAAAAACTCGCCAGAGAACACGAAAAGGGCAGCTTAGTCGGCATCTATATCCCTACTGAAAATGAACAGCATCTACGATCCTTGTGCAGGCTCTACACTATCACTGTCAAGAGCACCACCAGGGTCAAGAACAGGATCAAGGGACTCCTTCATTATAATGGCATCGATTATCCTTTCCGTTCCTCACACTGGTCCGCCAGCTTCATCTCCTACTTGCATGCACTGCCCCTCGATAATGGGCCGGCTAAGAAGGCTCTCTCTCTACTCATGGAGGAGCTGCACCTCCATCGCATACATACGGTCCTTATTCTCAAAGAACTCAGAACGTATGTTCAGAATACTCACAACGGTACGATTATCAGACTGCTCAGAACGGTCCCCGGCGTGGGGTTCATATCAGCAATCATCCTCTTCACCGAGATCATGG
>DATKLV010000152.1:0-3322 GCA_035542255.1 Desulfomonilia bacterium
ACAGGCATGTTTTTCCTCAGGAACCCGGTCATTCTCGACGCAAATAAAGCCAGTGCCAGGCACCAGATGGATCCCGTGGTGAAAAAGGTTACTCCGAGTATGAGGAACGGCAAGGGTCCGTAGGCATTGTTGGACCTGACGAACTGGGGCAGGAACGATAGAAAGAAAAGGGCCACCTTCGGGTTGAGGAGATTAGTGAGGAGGCCCTGGTAGTAGACCCGGCGCGGGGTGGGAACAGGGGTTTCATCCGGCTCCAAGCGTGTTTCCCCGGCGAAGAGGATGGAAATTCCGAGATAGGCCAGATATGCAGCACCTGCGGTTTTCAGCAGGGTGAATGCATAGGAAGACTTTGCCAGGACTACCGACAACCCCAGCGCTGCTGCGCTGATATGAACCAGGCAGCCGGACATGATGCCGCAGGCGGCCAGGAACCCGGCTCTGCGCCCTTTGGCAATGCTGTTTCCCAGGATGTAGAGGGTGTCCGGACCGGGGATGATATTGAGCGTTATCCCTGCCGTGACGAACAGAAAGTAATTCGTGATGCCTACCATCATGCCCTCTCTTGGACTTCCTTTCATGCATTGTCCTGTGACAGGACGAGCACGGAATAAGGACCTATGCCTACGTTGGCCTGAAAAGGCATATCATCCAGCGAGCTGCCTCCTGCTATGGTGTCGTAGCCCAGGCGGTTGCCGAAGTCTGCGCTGTATCCCTGCCAGTCGCTGTTGAAGCGCACACGCCACCAGCCCTCACGAGGCATGCCGATGGCATAGCTGTCATAGCTGCGGTCTGCAAAGTTAGCAACCACCACCACATCGTCACCTGGCCCGCCGTTTTCCCAGCGGTGGAAGGCCATTACCTTGTCCGTGTTGTTGACATGGTGTACATTGACATGCTGCCCGCGCAGGCCGCGTGTCCGGTCATACCAATTCCTGCGCAGCCTTATCAGGTCCCGGTAGAGCAGGTTGATGCCGGCAAAGGTCTTCAGCCTCGCCCAGTCGAGGGGGACCGTGTCCTGGAAATACCCGTCTTCGAGGAATTCCTGACCCTGGAAGATCATGGGTATGCCGGGCGCTGTGAAAACCAGTGCAGCACCGAGGGCGGAGCGTTTTTTTGAAAACCAGCTGTCCGCATTACCGGGCCAGATTTCTTCGGGGACCCTGCTTTTACCGTTCGCCACCTCATCGTGCGACTCGGTGTAGATTACCCGCTTCATGGCGTCTCCGCTGTAACAATGGCAGAGCGCATCGCGCACGGCGAACAGGTCGCGGTCGCCATCTTTTGAGGTAATGACGGCGCTCCTGACCGGATAAACAAAGCCCGCGTCCCACTGGGAGCCGAAGCCCGCCCCGCCACTGACGGTATCCATGGTGATCCACTCGTTGTTCTGAAGGTCTTCAGCGATGATGATTTTCCACGGCTGGCTCGCACGGATTTCATTGTTGACCCATTGGATGAGGCTCCAGCCGTCCGGGATGTCGGTCGACGGATCATTGTTACTGCCGTTCCGGTTGCGGATGTTCACCACGCTGTCGAAGCGAAGGCCGTCTATCCGGTACTTGTTCAGCCAGAAGAGCGCGTTGTCGCGGATGAACCGGCGCACTTCGCCGCGGCCGTAATCGGGGCGGGTATTGCTCCAGGGGGTATGCGCACGCTCGTTGTCATAGAAGTAGATTCCGCCGTCATGGTCGGGGTCCGACCACCCGTCGAAGCGCCACAGGTCGAGATCGCCCGGTCCGAAGTGGTTGTAGACCACATCGAGGATCACTGCGATGCCGTTGGCATGCGCGGCCTTGACGAACTGGTAGAGGCCCTGCGGCCCGCCCAGCGACGATTCAACGGAAAAAGGCTGGGCCGGATTGTAGCCCCAGGAATAGTCCATGGAGAATTCGGAAACCGGCATGATCTCGATGGCATTGATGCCGAGATCGCGCAGGTAGGGCAGCTTCGGCAGGATCTCTTCGAATGTGGCCGGGTGGCCGGAGCCGGGCGCTTCATTGAAGGTGCCAACGTGCATCTCGTAGATGACGAGCTCGTTCCATGCGGGCATCCGGAAGTACTCGCCCGACCAGTCGAACCTGGGGTCGTGGATGATGGCGTTGCCCGAGGAGTTGACAACCTCGCCGGCATAAGGATTCTTGTGCCAGATCAGAGGCAGACTGCTGTTGCGAATGACGAACTGGTACTCGTCACCGATCTTTGCCCCAGGCACCTCCACCGACCAGCAGCCATTGCCCTCTTTGGCAAAAGGGTTTGCGGTTAGACTCCATTTGTTGAATGTCCCCGATGCGAACACCTGGGAGGCAAAGGGCGCCCAGACGCGGAATGCCACTCCCCCCGGGAAGAGCATGGTCCCCATTCCCTGGCGCTTGGACGGCATCGGGTTTGATGCTGCAAAAAGGCTATTCATGGCAGAACCAACCTCCTTTACGAACGGCCTTTCATTGCCGTGATTTGTGGTTATGCAGAGGTCTTCAGGAGAAGGTATCAGACAGCATTACATAGGTGCGGGGTGGGTTCCCTTTCCCGGACCCACCCATGCGGGTATCGATGGATCAGGACATCCCTGCCGAAGCGATTTCCCCGAATGCACCCATTTCCTGGAGTAAATACTCTGAGGGCTGGATTCCGAGCCGGGAGGGATTGATACCCCTCACGACTTTTCTCAGGGGTGTATCTCCCCTCATTTCTTGAGCTGCAAGATTGATCAATTCGCCCCGGGTAAAACCGCCGTTCCCATCCTCCACGAGGAGCATGATCAGGGGAAGGGCCTTCTCGGATTCGTCCGGGTAATCCATGACCAATCCGATCTCACCGGTGTCCAGTTCCACCACGGTCCCGATGGGGTAGACTCCCACCATGTTTATAAAGCACTTGAGCAGGGGTGTATCGAAGTTCTTTCCCCTCTCGCCCCACATCCTCCTCAGGGCTTCATCGGGACTGAATGCCCTGGGTCGATAACTTCTTTCCGAGGTCAGTGCCTCATAGACATCCACGATGCGCAGGATTTTCCCCAGGAGACTCAGTTTCTTCATGAAATGTGTCCTGGGGTATCCGGTGAGATCCGGATTCAGATGATGCTCGAAGGGGCCCAGGATTATCCTCGACTTGAGGGCGTGGGGTGCCTGTAATCTGAGGATTTTCCTCACCCCGATGAGCGGATGCCTCCGCATCTTTTCCCACTCGTCGGAGTTCAGCTCTCCGGGCTTGAGAAGGATGTCCTTCGACACTCCAACCTTCCCCAGGTCGTGAAACAGTCCGCAGACGGTAAGGTGCTCGAGTATGACCTTGGACAGCCCCACATGCCTTCCCAGGCACGTGG
>DATKLV010000153.1:0-2819 GCA_035542255.1 Desulfomonilia bacterium
TCACTTTGCTCCTGATGAACTTCTTTTTAACTCCATAAAATCAAATTATCTATTACAAATTTCCACCACACATCCTTGACAATCTTGTCCCTACAATGCCATAATTTTTCTAGGAGGTTATCATGCCGATTGACAAAGAACTGCTGGACATACTCGTATGCCCCAAGTGCAAAGGTGAGCTTGTCCTTGAAAAAGATGAAAGCGGGCTTGTGTGCAATACATGCAGACTGAAATACCGCATCGAGGATGAAATACCCATCATGCTTATCGACGAGGCCATATCCCAGGAAAAATGACCATGGAAAGAGAGCTCAAGGCCACCCAAGCGCTCGACACCTTTCAGGGGATCCGGACGGCCGTCATCCTCGGCACGGGCCTCGGCATCATGGAGAGGGAAATCGATATCCACGAAGAAATCCCCTACGCCAAGATCCCGGGATTTCCCGTTTCCACGGTTGCAAGCCATTCCGGCAGGCTGCTGAGAGGTACTCTGGGAGGCAGAGATGTAGCGGTCATGAGCGGCCGCTTCCACCTCTATGAAGGGTATACCGCCGAGGAGGTTACCCTGCCCATCCGGGTGTTCAAGCTCCTGGGCATCAAGACCCTGTTCATTTCGAATGCTGCCGGCGGGCTCAGAAAGGCCCTGCTGCCCGGTTCCTCCATGCTCATCACCGATCACATCAACTTCACGTGCCGCAATCCGCTCATCGGTCCCAATAGAGATTCATTCGGCCCGCGTTTCCCCGATATGACTCAGCCCTACTCCCGGAAGCTGACCGGCATCGCCCGAAAATATGCCAAGGACAAGTCTATCCGTCTGCATGAAGGCGTGTATGTCCAGGTCATGGGCCCGTCCATGGAAACTGCCGCAGAGACATGGATGCTCCAGAGGATCGGTGCAGATGCCGTGGGCATGTCCACGGTCATGGAGGTAATCCAGGCGGTGCACTGCGGCATGGATGTGCTCGCCGTATCGGCCATCACCAACAACAACGATCCGGACAGCTACCTCCCCGCACCACTGGAAACAGTCATTGCCATGGCGGAAAAGGCCGGACCCGCCATAGCAGAGATCTTCAGGGGGGTGCTTGCCGCATTATGATGGGAAAAGGATCGAATAAGTCTGATTGTTCCTGAGCCCTGCTTGATCATCTGCTTATCAAATCGCCCATGAAACATCGGTTCGACATTATGAACGGTCCTTGAATAGCTCTTGTGTTTGCCTGAATATTTTACTATGTGCACTATAGTTTTTTTAAACAGACTTGGGTTAGATTTTCAACGATATCAGGAATGAGAAGGAGTAGCGTCCATGAACAATATTCTAATCATCGGTGCCGGGGCGGCAGGATCCGTTGTGGCAAAGAAATGCGCAATGAACCGCGATGTATTCAAGAAGATCCACCTGGCCTCAAGGACACTGGAAAAATGCCGCAAGGTCCAGAAGGAGTGCAAATCGGATATCACCATATCACAGGTGGATGCGGACGATGCGTCGCAGGTCATCCGTCTGATCCAAGCGCAGATACCCGATGTCGTGGTCAACATGGCACTGCCGTATCAGGACCTGCCCATCATGGATGCCTGCCTAGCTGCGGGTGTACACTACCTGGACACGGCGAACTATGAACCCAGGGACGAGGCCAAGTTCAGCTACAAGTGGCAGTGGAAGTATCAGGACCGCTTCCGCGACAAAGGCATCATGGCAGTACTGGGCTGCGGCTTTGATCCCGGTGTAATAAGCATCTACTGCGCATATGCACAGAAGAATCTGTTCGATGAGATCAACTCCATCGACATCATCGACTGCAACGACGGCAGCCACGGTAAGGCCTTTGCCACCAACTTCAATCCGGAGATCAATATCCGGGAGGTCACGCAGCGCGGTAAGTATTGGAAGGAAGGGAGATGGATCGAGATCGACCCCCTGAGCATCTCCTGCACGATCAATTACCCGCAGGTGGGTCTCCGCAAGTCTTACCTGATTTATCACGAGGAAGAGGAATCATTGGTTGAAAATATCCGCGGCCTCAAGCAGATCCGTTTCTGGATGACCTTTTCCGACAACTATATCAAGCACCTGGAAGTCCTGCAGAACGTGGGCATGACGAGGATCGACCCGGTCATGTACAACGGTGTCGAGATCATCCCGCTGCAGTTCCTCAAGCACCTCCTGCCGGAACCGTCGTCTCTGGCTGAGAACTACACCGGTAAGACATCCATCGGGAGCATCATGCGCGGAGTAAAAGACGGCAAAGCGGCAGCGTACATAATCTACAATGTGTGCGACCACGCCGAGACCAACCGCGAGCTGAACGCCCAGGCTGTGTCGTATACCACCGGCGTTCCGGCCATGACCGGTGCCATGATGATGATGAAGGGTATCTGGAGCGGCAAGGGCGTGTTCAACGTCGAGCAGCTCCCGCCCGAGCCTTTCCTCGAAGAGGTCGCCCGCCAGGGCCTGCCCTGGCATGCGGAAAAGCTCGACACGGAAGCATATGAGGAACTCGCTGCCATCAGATGATTTCCATTAAGCCTGGCTATTTTATACATCTCAACGAATTTATGGCTGCTTGCGGGAATTCGGCTCTTCACGTTCATCATAAGGTCCCCCTACTTGGTAAGGAGGGGACAGGGGGGATTTTTCATGTTCCCTGCAAAGAACAGCGTTCGATCTTGTTCCCAAGGTCTACCTTGAGAACATGCTTGAAGAGAAGCTCCTGCTTCTCAAAGGGGGAGCATCGATCCTCTCTCACAAGTGCGGTCCTAAGCTGGAGCTTGGCACGGAGAGATAAAGACTGCAGCAAAGGAGAATTTTA
>DATKLV010000154.1:0-2865 GCA_035542255.1 Desulfomonilia bacterium
TTTATCAAGGATGAAACCCGGGGATCTGCAACCATCAATCCTAAAGGCTTTACGGACATCCTGAAGATCTACCCTGCTGAACTGAGTGCGAAATATGTCTTTTTCCCCTACTGGATCACGGGAACATCGCCAAAAAATTTCCTGATAAGAGGATCCAACATCTATTGGTCAGGCGAGATACCCCCGGTTTACGATGTCTGGGTCAACCGCATGCCGGGAAAAGGTGTCCCATGTAAATCATATTTACCCGAAAAGCTCAGTGCCATAGGCAGGCTTGCAAGATCTATCGCAGGCCAGGGGGATACCAGGGACAAAGCAAATCGTCTTTCACGGTTTCTCATGACAACCTACAGGTACTCTCTCGATGCCCAACAGATACCTCCCGGCAGATCAGCCATAGATTGGTTTGTCTTTTCGGGTAAAAAGGGGAGTTGTGAGCACTTCGCCTCTGCCTTAGCTGCAATGATGAGGGGGTGCGGGGTGCCTTCACGCGTGGTCACAGGGTTTTTAGTCACCGAATATAATGAAAACGGCAACTATTTTATCGTCAGGTCTTCGGATGCCCACGCCTGGGTGGAATATTGGGATGGCACATGGCATTCAATCGATGCAACTCCATACGGCCGCCGTGTTTCAGGGTTGCAGTTCCACCTCCTCGATGAACTGAGATTCCGATGGCTCAGATGGGTAATACAGTATTCTCTCGACGACCAGATTCAGTTTGCAATCAAGATCTTTGTAACTGCACCACAGATCAACAGACAGCTGGAAAATCTTTCATCATATGCCCTCTACCTTTTCATCACGGTAGTGTTGTTCTGGCTCAGTTACCTCTTTTACCGGGATAGGTGGCTCTCCCCCTATGAAAAGGTTCGCAGGGCAATGGTGCGCAAGGGGTTGAGCCTGCCGGAGAACAGTCCGCATGAATGCCACCTGTTAGTCGTAAGGGAAAAATGGCCGTCACTTGAGAATGAGTTCATGGGTTATTTAAAACACTACCTTGACTGGAGATTCGGCGAAACCAACATCGACATTCAGTGCCATACCAGGAAGGTGTTGGAGAGCATCAAGGCTATGCCTAAAGTATGATCAGTAATCACTGATCAAGGTGATATGACGATCTCCACCCTCCTGTTCATCGCCCTGCCTTCCTCGGAAGTTGAATCGGCGATAGGTCTGGTATCACCGTAGGAAACTGCGTAAAGCCTGTCTTTCTTAATGCCTTGTCCTTCAAGCGTCAGCAGTATGGACACAGCCCGTGCATTAGCCAGATCCCACTGCGTGGGATAGACCTTGAGATCGCGCTTTGAGATCGGCGTGTCATCTGTGTGCCCGGCAATCTCTATGGAGAGGGGGTTAAGGTCATTGAGCCCTTTGGCGATCTTCTTGACCAGCGATATCCCCTTAGGCATCAGCCATGCGCTTGAGGGTGCGGGAAAGAGCACCCGTTGGGGTATGATGATCTTTACAGCATCATCGGCTTTCACAATGTAGAGCTGGTCATTCATGCGTTCGGAAGAGAGGACTGCGGACAGGTAATCGTTGGCCTTGTCCAGTCTCCATTGGGCATCCTTCCTCTCCTGGGTAATGACCCTGAAGCGTGAAATCTGCTTGAGAAGGTTTTTGTTTTCTTCCATGCAATCGATGTTCTTATCAAGAAGAGCTTGTTTGTCCGCACAGCCGGCAGCCGTCTCTGCAGAAGTCTTTTCAAGCTTTTTCCGGGTTTCTCCCAATTCATTCTCAAGACGTGTCTTATCGGCCTGAATAGCCTCGTATTGCTTTTTCGATGCGTTCAGTTCGTTTTGAAGTGCCTGATATTCCTCTTCGCTATAACGATGTGCACACCCGAGAATAATAATATTCGAGATGACAAGAAGAAAAAAGGTAAATATTCTCTTCATTTGTAAAGACAACATACAAGCTTCTCACCATGGTGTCAATCTTTCGTGATCCTTAGTCCTCAAGTGCCTCACACTGCTTTTGTAGACAACCAGTCTCATCCATGGTTATAATCTGCAGCCAGTATGCGGATCAGACGTTATCTTTTTCTATCGCTTATTGAAACCTTTGCAGGGATCATGGCTGTTCTCTATGGGGTAATGCTCATAGTCCAGTGGATACAAATTGGCAATATCCTGTCCATGAGGGATATCAATCTGCTCTTCCTGGCCATGGTCCCCATGTCGGTTTTTGTGATCCCCATGGGACTCTTGCTCAGTGTCCTTCTTGTCCTGGAAAAGTTGTCCGCAGAATCCGAGATCATCGCCATGAAAGCATGCGGTGTAAAATCCCGTCACATCTACACCCCTATCATCATCTTTTCCATCATCGCCACGATGTCCCACGGTCTTATCTCCACTTACTTTGGCCCTATTTCCATGAAGCGGATTGAGTCGCAGCTCCTGAAGGATGCGCCCGACAGGATCATTTCATTCCTCAATGAACGCGAGTTCGAGGATACCTTCAAAGGCCTCATCGTCTATGTGGAATCCATAAACCCCAAGGACAAAGAGCTGAAGAATGTGTTTATTGAGACGACCGGAGATGAAAGATCGGTGATCACTTCGGAAAAAGGAACCCTCAAAGCTGCCCATGGGACCATTACCATGAACCTGAAGAACGGCAGCCTGTTCATGAGTTCAAAGCTGGCTGACCGTTATGTCACCTTTGGTGAGTATATTTTCTCACTGGATGCCGATCTTTCAAGCCGGATCAACATCAAATCGTTCGATACGGCCACCCAGAGCGAGTTCAGGCAGCTCATCAAGGAAAAACCGTCCCCAAAAGAGATAAAAGAATATCACAGCAGGATAGCCTTCCCTATCCTCAATATAATCCTGGGCCTCGTGGGCATAAGCTTCGGCA
>DATKLV010000155.1:0-5488 GCA_035542255.1 Desulfomonilia bacterium
CCCAGCCTGAGGGCCTTTGACCTTCCGTTCCCCGGATGCAGGAGATCGATGCTGCAGGCTCGGGATCGCCGGTCCTCGTCATCGATACCGCCTGCCACCGGGGCCTCGTCTCGACCGAGGCACTCAGGCGGACCGCCATGAGCAGGAACGGCATGCGGTGTCCCTCGGATATCGACATCTGGAGGGACGGTACGCCCAAGGGGATCGTGTGGGAAGATGCACTCGGCAGGGTGCTCGTCACCATGTACCGGGAGGTGTTCCGGACATACTCGGAAGAGGACAAGAGGAGGATAATCCTTGATGAGGCTGAGCGGTGCCTGCAGAAGGGGCTGACCCGGGTGAACGACCCGGGTGTCCCGGCTGATGTCCGGAGGCACACACCGCTTAAGGTCAGCCGGTGTGTGACGGCCCATGAAAGCATATTTGCGCCGCCGCAGCTCAAGGACGATGCGGATGCGCTCAACTCGGAGCATGCCCCCAAGAGCGTTAAATTCTGGACGGTGAAAAATGATGCATCAACCAATATGCGCATGAGTCTTCTCATGCAGTGAAGGAGGAAGGTATGGCGGATAGCATGGAGATCAAGAAGAAGGTCCTCGCCGATTTTTCCGAGTTCATCAACCCCATGAAGGTTCGTACCCTCAAGAGCGCAGGCATTGACTTCATCGAGGAAAAGCGCTCCGGGGCATGCTCGTGGGACATTACGGGCAAACGTTTCATTGACTGCCAGACCGGCTCGGGCATCATGAATGTAGGCAGGCACAATCCGGAGATAGTTGCGGCCCTGAAAGAGGCACTGGATACCTACGACATCGGCGTATTCCTGCTCTGTTCCAGGCAAAAGGCTGAACTCGCGAAGAAGCTCGCCGAGATCACGCCGGGCAGCCTCAAATGCTCGATATTCGGAACCGGCGGCGGCGAGGCCGTGGATGCTGCAATAAAAATCGCACGTGGCTATTCCATGAAGACCGAGATCATCTACACCAAGAACGCCTACCACGGCCATACCGGCTTTGCGCTCTCAGCCATCGGCCGTGACTCGTATAAGGAACCCTTCGAGCCCCTCATGCCTGGATTCGTCATGGTACCGTTCGGCGATGCCTCGGCCATCAGGTCGGCAGTCAATAAGAACACTGCGGCCGTCATCCTCGAGACCATACAGGGCGAGGGAGGCATCAATATCCCGCCTGACGGGTACCTGGCCGAGGTCCGGAAAATCTGCGACGAAAAAGAGGTGCTCCTCATCCTGGACGAGATCCAGACTGGCTTCGGCAGGACGGGCAAGATGTTCGCCTGCGAGCACTGGGACGTGGTGCCCGACATCATGACCGTGGCGAAGTCGCTGGGAGGAGGGATCTACCCGATTTCCGCCACAATCTTCAAAGAGGAGATAGGTGACTTCTTCGTCCCTCACCCGTTCGTGCACCTCTCTACCTTCGGCGGCTCCGACCTCGGCTGTATAGTGGCTATGGCCGCCATAGACTATATCATAAAAAACAACCTGGCGGAGCATGCCGAGAAGATGGGACAGAGGTTCAGGGCAGGGTTCGACAGGCTCCTCAAGGAGTATCCCCGGCTGCTCCTGGAGGTCAGGCAGAAGGGCCTCATGATGGGGCTCCAGTACACGAACGAATCCATAGGCCCGCGCATGACCCTGAAGTTCGCCGAGCGAGGCGTTCTGGCCGTCTACACCGGCAATGATCCGAGCATATGCCGGCTGATGCCGCCGCTCGTCATTACACCCCAAGAGGTGGACGAGGTGTTGAATGTGCTGGAAGACTCCATGAAGGAGCTCTCGGGTGAAAAGGGGATAGGGAGAAACGACTGATCGGCAGTAAACAGAATCAATATCGAGGACAAGGAGGAGACAAAGACCATGGCAACGAGTGAAGAGATCCTTGAGGCCCTGGCTGATTACCAGGTCCAGTGCAACAACAACGCACGATTGCGCCGCATGCAGCGCGATTGGTCCCGGTTGCTGCACTTCAGTGCCGAGGATACCGGCGACTGGTTCACCATGAACGTCATAAACGGCGAGATCACCTTCTGCAAGGCAGGCGCCGAGGGTACACCGGACATCATTGTAACAGCGCGCAGCGAGGACCTGTGCGACATGTTCTGGGGAGACCTGAACCCGTCCCAGAAATACCTTCAGGGAGAGATCCGTGTGAAGGCGAACCAGGAGGACGTGGTAAGGCTGGATGCCATCACCATGATCATCTGGCCCGATGTATGATTCGCCTGCCCGGAGAAACGGTCTATAGGTTGGACTCATGCTTAAAAGGCATTCCGTGCCGGATGCCAAACCTTGAGGGGGGATCATGGATGCAACAGGTATAAGACATCAGCAGTCAGGACACCTCATGTTCCTGGAGGTTCTGCTGCTTCTCCTGGGCCTTTTATCAGGCTTGCCCATCCCTTTTTTTGCAAACCCCAGGATGGGGCTTTCCGGCCATGTGGAGGGAGTGATGAGCGGCATGCTGCTCATCATCATAGGTAAGGAGGAACAATGACTACGCTCAAAAAGGTGCTCGAGCTCAGGACTGTTGTTTCGACATCATCAGGTATGGCGCTGGCCACTTCCTGTTACCTGGCCGGTATCCAGGTTGCCACCATCGTGGCAGGAGAGCTTGCCTGGATATCTATTCTTGTTGCAGGATTTTTCTGCCTGCTCTCCTCCATGTGTTTTTCGGAGCTCACCTCGCTCTATCCCTCTGCAGCGGGGATAAAGCTCTTCATACAGAATGCCTTCAATGAGAAGGCAGCCATAGCCATTGGATCATTCTACGTGATCCTGGGGATCTCCATGGTGGGCGCTGAAAGCTACTTGCTCTCCAGCGTGCTCTCCAGTACCTACACCATCATCAGTCCGTCTGCCGACAAATACATCTGGATGATGATTTTCATCGTATTGATAGGGTTCATTAACTATAGAGGCGTGCTTCTAACAGGACTTGTCCAGGACATCCTCACCTATGTCATGCTTGGATTCCTTGCCGCGGTTTCACTCTATACCTTAAGCACCCATGAGATTGCCATTAGTGCTGCTCTGGCAAGCCCCCAGTTCACCTTTGCAAATGTCATGAAGGCTGCCGGAGTGGGGGTCTTTCTCTACGTGGGATATGAGTGGGTCTCCCCGCTCGCAGAAGAGACCACGGATTACCGCCTTATCGGCAAGGGCATGATGATCGCCATAGGGCTGCTTTCCATCGTGTACTCTTTATTCGTGGTGGCAATGTATGCGGGGCTCACCAAGGAGCAGCTCATGTCCGGAACCCCTATCCCCCATATCCTCTATGGGAGAAACCTCTTCGGTTCCACTGGGATCTTCCTCTTTGTTGTCATGAGCATTCTTGCATCAGTGACCTCATTTAATGCAGGGCTCCTCAATACCTCCCGTTTTATCTATGCCATGGCAAGGGACAACGTGATTCCCAGGGTCTTCAGCAAGCTTCATCCTGATTATGCCACTCCGTGGGTGGCTATCCTTGCGCTGATGGCCTTTGCCATTGTCCTGAGCCTTCTCATACTCCTGACCGGGAAATACCTCTTCATCATCGTTATGGCAGCGGCCCTGGAGTGCATCATCTATGTGGTGATGGCCCTGTGCGTTCTGCGCCTCAGGAAAAGATACCCTGATGCAGAGCGTTCCTTCAAGATCCCCTTCGGCAAAGTTATCCCTGTTGTTACCATCGTGGTGTTTTCCGGACTTACGCTGGGCGTCTTTACGGATGTGAGCAGGGACTATTCCGGCAGGATCCTATTCCCGAACTACCTGGTTGCGCTGGTCATGGCGGCTTTTGCCATCTTTACCACGCTCTACACGCTTTATGTGGTCCCTGTGTTCAAGAAGAAGGCTGCCGTGAAGGCTGCTGCGAGGGTAAGGAGAAGGCCGGGAAAGCCGGAGCGGAAGGTTTCAGACGCCCCGGACAATGCATGAGGCATATGATCCATGGCTCGTAAACGTGTTCAGGAAGAACGCAGGCTGCAGATCCTCAAGGCACTGGATGCATGCCTGCAGGAAAAATCTTTTGAGAAGACCTCCATTAAGGATATCGCCCGCAAGGCAGGGGTAAACCATGGGGTGCTTCACTATTACTTCTCCAGCAAGGAGGACATCCTCCTCAACTACATCGACTATGTCATAGATGACTATCAGGCCCAGGTTGACGAATGGCTCGGCACCAAGGACCTGGCCCGTTATGGAAAGAAAGAATTCATGGAAGAGCTGTTCGGCTTCGTCAACAACCGCATCACGCTCAACAAGGGCATATCAACAATTTTCGTAGAGATATGGGAGATTGCGCTGTACCATGAATCGGTCAGAGGCAAGCTGCGGAAGGCCTATAACAGATGGATCGATGAATTGGTGACGCACCTGGGAAGATACATTCACGACAAAGAGTTTGTCAGGCAGGTGAGCATCGCCATGGTTGCCTTCTGGGAGGGTATAGCATTGTTTTCGACTATATTCAAGGCAGGAGAGGTGGACATCAAGGAGATCTTGAGGGGGTTCCAGGCGAGGATACTCGAGATCCTCTAAGCAAGCACCTGCAGGACATCAAGCGCCTTTGTCGAGATACAATCCATAAAAAATTAATCGGGGTCAGGGACAAATATGCGGTGCTTTAGCTGGTGCCATAATGGGGATAAATTTCTTGCTAGGCTTAGACATTCGAAAAATGAATTATTTGCAAACGCTGGATGTTTTTTTATTCGGACATCTAGCTCTCTTGAAGAAAAAACCGGCAAAAAGAAAAGAGACATTTGCTGTTGGCAAGGAAATTATCAAGAGATTCAAGGATGAATCAAAGGCACTTGAGTGCAGGGATATTACAGGAAGGTCATTTGCAGGATGGAATGATTTTCAGGGATATATTAAGACCTCTGAGAAATGTCATGGATTGATGAAACTCATGATAAAAGAAGCATCGAATGTGATTCAAAGTTAATAGTTCAGATAGGTTGTCTAAAGGTTCCAGCTGACGGAGTTCCACCGCTGCTGAGCTAGAGCGTTGTCTTTAATGTAGATTACTTCGATAGATAAACGCTCCTGAAAGGGCCTGAGAAGTAGAGGTTAAAGACATGACGCGAAGAAGCCGAGTTTACGTTATCTCTTCGTCACTCAGGTAGCACGCCGGGTCCTCGCCCCAGGGGTCGCCTGTGGCTGCCTCGGCACGTGCCCGGAAGTTGCCTGCGCATACGTCCAGCCACCTGCAGGATCGGCACCTGCCCTTTACGAAATCCTTCTTGTTCTTGAGCCGCATGAGGAACTCGTTTTCCTGGTCGTCCCAGATCTCGGGTAAGGCCTTTTCCAGTACATTGCCGAGCACCTTGGTGCGCCAGAACTGGTCGGGGTACACATCGCCGTCCCAGTTGATGCAGCCGATTCCCAGGCCCGAGGAGTTGCCTGCGTTCATGTTCAGAAGCTCAAGCACCTCGCCTGCACGCGGGTTGCCCTGACGCAGCATGCGCAGGTACACGTACG
>DATKLV010000156.1:0-3575 GCA_035542255.1 Desulfomonilia bacterium
GAGGTATGCGCTTTACCATGAGATGGGCAAAAGTGACGATCCCTGTCAACGGACTGTTCAGTTCGTGCGCCACACCCGCTGCCATTCTGCCGAGCGAGGCGAGCTTCTCTGCATTGATGAGTTGATCATGGGCCTTCATGATCTCTGAGGTCTTTTTCTTGATCTCTTCCTCCAGTGCCTTGGTCCAGTTTTCCATGTTTTCCCTGTATCTCTTGATGTCGCTCGCCATAGAATTGAATGTCTTTGCGAGCAGGCCCATCTCGTCATTGGAATGAATCTCTATAATATGGTCGAGATCACCCTTCCCGATTTTCTGCATGCCTTCATCCAGAAGAGAGACAGGTTTTGATACAAACTTATAAAGGATGACGCAAAGGCAGAAGGATATCATGATGATGAAGAGGCTACCGAACACAAAGGTCCCGATGCGGTTCTGCTTTATAGTGGCGTCCACTGTGGCGGTGCTGAAATTCGTTTCAAGAATCCCGAGGACATGCTGTGTCTTGAGATGGTAATGGCAGGAGGCAGCAGAACACGAGGGTTCATTATAGATGGGAATGATGAATTTCAGGACTTTGGCGCCTGTGGCATCCGAGACAATCGTCAAGACCTTCGATTCTGGGAGGGCTTCGAGAGGTTTCATATCGCCTGTATGACAGCCCTGACAGGTAGGGGAACTCTTCTCGACCGAACGGCCTACCTCTGACTCTTGTGAAGAATACACAACCCTTCCCTTTTTATCTATGATCGAGATATCCCTGATATCTGAGCCGTTGCCGATGACCTTGAGCGTTTGTTCTATGGTTTCCCGCTCAGCAGAAAGCATGCTGTGCTGTACCCCGCGCTTCACAAGGTCTGCGGTGGAATGCGCATAATTCATCAGGTTGTTCATCATTATGTTTTCTTCGTAGCGGATGAAAATATATCCAAACACGATACTGCCTAATGTCATGAGGGTGCCCACTGCGATGATGAGTTTGGCTGCGAGGGAGTTCAAAGATTTCCTGACCATTGGACAATTTTATCACAAAAGGGAGTAAAATTCTCATTCCTGATAGGTAAATTTGTGAGTGAGATTTTTTACTTGACTCAAATGATAACTTTAGGTATAAAATAGTGCGTTTTATGCCAAGAGCGTTTTTACCAGAAAAGTATCTGCCGGTTGTCATCTTTATGGTGATTATATTGGCCTTTGGTTTTGGGGCAATCCTTGTGGGTACGATATTCAGGCCCAGGAGGCCCTATCGTGAGAAACTTTTCCCCTATGAGTCGGGCAATCCCCCGGTGGGAGAACCCCGGTCCAGGTTTTCGGTGAGGTTTTATATCATCGCCATGCTCTTCGTAATCTTCGATGTGGAAGCGGTATTTCTCTATCCATGGGCCATCGTATTTGACGAAATCGGGCTCTATGCATTTGTGGAGATGATGCTCTTCATTACCATATTGGTAGTGGGCTATATTTACGCATGGAAGAAAGACGCCTTTAGGTGGGACTAGCGCTGTTCGGAGTCTATTGTTGAGGAAATTCGAACTGTCAGCAATGAGCCAATAGAAAGGTGAGCATATGATAATAGATGGGAGCACCGCATTGGTTGAAGTAGAGGAAGGGGTGAAGGTAATTCCCGCTGCCAACACCATTATCACGACAATTGATAAGCTGGTGAACTGGGGGAGGGTCTCTTCCGTCTGGCCCATGACTTTTGGCCTGGCATGCTGTGCTATTGAAATGATGACCACGGGATCTGCTCACTATGATTTGGACAGGCTGGGGGTGATTTTTAGAGGCTCACCCAGGCAATCGGATGTGGTGATCCTTGCCGGGACAATATCAAAGAAGATGGTCCCCATAATCAGGACAGTCTACGACCAGATGCCCGAACCACGGTATGTGATGGCAATGGGGAGTTGTGCGTGTTCAGGGGGAATATTTGACACCTACAGTACGGTGCAGGGCGCTGATACCTTTTTGCCTGTTGACGTGTATATACCCGGTTGTCCGCCAAGACCAGAGGCGTTCATCCAGGGGATCATCAAGCTCCAGGAAAAGATAAAGGCTGAATATTTCAGATGGAGCAGGTGGAGATAACAGAGGGATCATGGAGCCAAAACTTATAGCCCAGGCCATTGCTGAAGCGCTGAAGGAACGGTATCCGGAAGAGGTGAAGGAGATCAGGGAGTTCAGGGGTCAGGTGTCGGTAGTGGTTAAGAAGGGGCGGATAAGAGAGATCATGGAGTACCTCCATGATACGCCTGAGCTTTGCTTCAGCCACCTTCGGGACATTTGCGGGGTAGATTATCTCGGCAAGAAGGAGCAGCGCTTTGAGGTGGTATACCAGCTGTTTTCCATCAGCCACAGGCATATGTTAAGAATAAGGGCTGAGGTTCCCGAGGATGACCCCACCATAGACAGCGTGGCCGGAATCTGGGACGGGGCGAACTGGCACGAGAGGGAGTGCTACGACATGCTGGGGATACGGTTCAACGGGCATCCCGACCTCAGGCGGATTCTTATGCCGGAGGACTGGGAAGGATATCCGCTCCGGAAAGACTATCCGATGAAGAGCGACCTTGGCGACAAGGAATGGAAAGGTCTCAAGAAGGTATTTGAACTGTCAGAGAAAAACAAGATATACGAAATGGGAGAGCATGCCAAAGAGCGCTGAAGGGTTGGAAGCAAAGGAATTAACCATCAGCATGGGACCGCAGCACCCTGCGACCCACGGCGTGCTGAGGCTCGTACTTGAGTTGGATGGTGAGACGGTGGTGAAGTGTACTCCGTATGTGGGATATCTCCACCGTGGCATTGAGAAGCTCGCTGAACATATGACCTACCTCAACGCAATCCCTCTTACCGACAGGCTGGACTACATCTCAAGTATGGTGAACAACGAAGGATACTGTCTTGCGGTGGAACGTCTGTTCGGGATCGAGGCCCCTGAGAGGGCAAAGTACATTAGGACCATGGTTGCGGAGATGTCAAGGATAAGCAGCCATATCCTGTGGCTGGGGACCCACGCGCTGGATATCGGGGCAATGACCGTGTTCCTCTATTCGTTCAGGGAAAGGGAGTGGTTGCTCGATCTTTTTGAGATGCTCTGTGGTGCGAGGCTCACCACAACCTACGTGCGGATCGGGGGAGTTAGGAACGACGTTTCCCAGGAATTTCTTGACAGTCTTTATAAGTTTACCGAGGATTTCCCGTCCAGGGTCGCGGAGTATGAAACACTCATTGACCAGAACCGGATATGGCTTAAACGGACGAAGCGCATTGGCGTCATTGAGGCGGACGAAGCAGTAAACTGGGGACTCACCGGTCCGACGCTGAGGGGGTCAGGGGTATCCTACGATGTGAGGAAGTATGCGCCGTATGATGCGTATGATAAAGTGGAATTTGATGTGCCTGTGGGCAAGAACGGGGACGTGTATGACCGGTACAGATGCAGGATGGAAGAGTTTAGACAGTCAGCCAGGATTATAAGACAGTGCATCGAGAAGCTCCCGAAGGGTCCTATCATGGCACCCGAGGCGTCAAAGGTATCCCTTCCTCCCAAGGACAATGTATTGAAGGACATGGA
>DATKLV010000157.1:0-3794 GCA_035542255.1 Desulfomonilia bacterium
ATGATTATAGAAATATAAACCCTATTTCGAACATTTACTGGGGTCCTGAATATTCTAATATCGATGCAGAATCTGCAATTAAGAAATCATTTTCAGGAAATAATTGTAGTGTGGAATTTCATGATGATATTGACCGTTATGTAGGCAAACAAGTAGCTAGGGGAAAAATAATAGGCCGGCTGAGAGGGAGAATGGAATGGGGAGCACGTGCACTCGGAAATAGATCTATTATCGCAGATCCACGTTCGCAGAACGTAATACATAGAATTAATAAAGCCATAAAGATGAGAGATTTCTGGATGCCATTTGCTCCTGCTATATTAGATCGATACGCAAAAGAATATTTAAATATAAGAGATAATTTTAAATGTCCTTTCATGGTCATGGCTTTTGACACTACAAAAAAAGGCTTTGATGAGATAACAGCAGGAACACACCCGTTTGATCAAACAGCAAGAGCACAGATCGTTGATAGGAAAAATCATTCATCTTTCTATAGCTTGATTGAAGGATTTGAGGAGGAAACCGGGGTTGGAGGTGTACTCAATACATCCTTCAATCTTCATGGCGATCCTATTGTATGTAGTCCAGAGGATGCCATATATACCTTTGTAAATTCCGACCTGGATGCCCTTCAAATTGAAAATTATTATATTGAGCGTAAATGACATTAAATATGCTGGAGATTCTTTTATATGGCAGATAATAGAATATTAGCAACAAAAGGTGTGTTCTTAATCGCCTCTGCCTTCCTTGCATCGTTCCTCCTTTTCTACTGGGGTACGCTCAGGGGGCTGTGGAACTTGTGGTACACCGACGGCGACTACTCCTATGCCATGTTCATGCCGCTGGTCACTGTCTATATCTTATGGCAGAAGCGTAAAGAGATCTCACGGACACCCCTTGGAACCAACCGGCTCGGAGGCGGGTTTTTCCTGTTTTTCCTCCTGATCAGCCTGTACGGGATCCTGGGGTCGAGCCCCTCTGCCGTGCGCCCTGCCGTGCCCCTGATCATACTCTCGATTGCATTGTTCTGTTACGGGACCAGGATGTTCAAGGTGCTTGCGTTCCCCCTGGCCGTGCTCATCTTCATGATACCGCTGCCCACAATCGTCCAGGCAAGGATCGGGACACCGCTGAAGCTTATAGCCAGCAAGCTGGGAGTTCTCATGATCCGTATCTTCGGCATCCCGGTGTACATCGAGGGGAACGTGATCGATCTCGGTTCGACACAGCTGCAGGTTGCGGATGCGTGCAGCGGAATGAGATACATCCTGCCCCTGTTCGCGCTGGGTGTCCTCTTCGGGTACTTTTTCGAAAAGGTGCGGTGGAAACAGATTGCGCTCGCCCTCGGAACCATACCGATCGCCATTATCGCGAATGCCTTCCGCGTCGGCATGACCGGAATCCTCACGCGCTACTACGGCCCTCGAGCGGCTGAGGGGTTTTTCCATGATTTCTCCGGATGGCTGGTATTCATGATCGCATTTGCCTTGCTGTTCCTGTTCCAGGCCGGGCTCAGGTTGATCCCGGTAAGGCGTACGGCCGGGGCTTCAGGGCACGACAGCCTGCAAACCGATATATCAGGTCCCGCCAGGCCACTGAATATAGTGCCTCCGTTGATATGCACTGGAGCGTTGCTCCTTTCGGGATTCCTGGTCTATTCCACCTCTTCCCTGCCGCCGCTGCACCTCAAGGGCGGATTCGAAATGTTCCCACCGGCCATCGGGGACTGGAAAGGGAAGCCGGATTCCATGGATCGGGAAATGATAGCCCTTTCCGGCGCAGAGGAAGCCCTCAGCGCTGTCTATGCGGATAAAGACGGCAAGGCTGTCTCTCTCTACATCGGGTACAGAGGGTCACCTTTCAATGAAAGCGAGAACTTCTTCCACAGTCCGAGTATATGCATGCCGTCTTCGGGCTGGAATATCGACCGCATGTCGAGCCGAATGATACGAAAGGTCGCCCAATTCGGAGATATCAAGGTGCAGGAGCTGATGACCGAGAAGCTGGAAAACAGGCAGCTGGTATATTACTGGTTCCAGACGAGGAACAGGATATCCGACGATGTGAACATCAATCGTTTCCATCTCTCCCTCCATGCGCTCATGCAGGACAACACCTACGACCTTTTCATACGGCCTATCACCCCGATGTCCCAGGATGAGAGCATAAAGGATGCAGAACAAAGGATGGACAGGTTTGTGAGGGAGATGATGCCTGTCCTGTTGAAATTCATAAAGGACAACCAAAAGCCGCACGGATGATCTACTTTTCGACACTCTTCATATCCCTCTTCATCTCCATGTCCCTTATCCCGGTCCTGCGGCAGGCCGCCTTCAAATTCGGGGCCGTTGATCTGCCCAGTGAGCGTAAGGTTCACCTGGGACCGATTCCCAAGATCGGCGGGCTTGCCATAGCGCTGGGGTCTCTGGCGCCCGTGTTCCTGTGGGCACCCCGCGACCGATTCGTGATTTCGCTTCTCATCGGCTCGGCCGTCATTGTGCTGGCCGGATTCTTCGACGACATCTTCGAATGGGGCTACGCCAAAAAATTCATCGCCCAGATCGCCGCGGCCCTCATTGCCATCTTCATAGGCGGGGTCAAGATAACAAGCCTTGGCCAGCTGCTGCCGGGGTTGCCCGTCCTTCCTGATCCGGTGGCGGTTCCGCTCACGCTCATCGTGATCGTCGGCGTCACGAACGCCATCAACCTCTCCGACGGTCTTGACGGCCTTGCCGGGGGCATATCCCTCATGAGTTTTCTCTGCATAGGGTACCTCGCCTTCTGCTCGGAACAGTCAGCCATAGCCATGTTTTCCGTGACGGTCTCCGGCGCCCTCTTCGGGTTTCTCATCTTCAACACGCACCCTGCCACTGTCTTCATGGGCGATTCAGGAAGCCAGCTCCTCGGGTATCTGGCCATCACTCTTTCCCTATCTCTCTCCCGTGGAATGGAGCCCTTGAGCACGATGCTGCCCGTCATCCTCCTGGGGTTTCCCATCCTGGACACCATTACCGTTATGTGCGAGCGTATCGCCCGCGGTGTTTCGCCTTTCAAGGCGGACAAGAACCACTTTCATAACCGGCTCATAAAGCTGGGGTTCCTCCACAAGGAGTCGGTGCTGTGCATCTACCTGATCCAATCGCTCCTGGTCGTCTTTGCCCTGAGATACCGCTTTTACTCGGAATGGTTTCTCCTCATAGTTTACCTTGCCTTCGCCGGGGCCATCATTGCCGGATTCCATATGGCCGACCGCTCCGGGTGGACATTCAGTCGCATCGACTATGTGGACCGCTTCTTCAGCACAAGACTTGGGGCACTGAAACGGAACAACCTCCTCATCAGGATATCATTCCCCATCGTGGAGATCGGTCTTCCGCTGCTCCTCATCACTACCGCCCTCATCCCGACTAAGGTCCCCCCATACGTTGCAGCCTCATCAGCTTTCTTCATGGTGATCATATCCCTGATATGGAAATTCAGAAAAGAAATGCTGCCGAGGGTCCTGCGCATATGCCTCTACCTTATCATTCCCTTTATAACCTACCTGGATCAGGATGATGCCTTGCAATGGATGGGCAGGACCACCTGGATCCTCTATTGCAGTACGTTTCTCTTCCTCTTTGTCTTCGCCATCCTGACCGTTAAGTACACACGGCGGCGGCGGGGATTCAGGAGCACACCCATGGACTTCCTCATTCTCATCGTAGCGCTCGTATTGCCGATGCTTTCCGGCGAGATGGGTTTGACCCACCAGATGGGACTGCTGGCGGTGAAGATCCTGATCTTTT
>DATKLV010000158.1:0-2134 GCA_035542255.1 Desulfomonilia bacterium
CTATATAATCATGATCGTTCCTGCTTTTTTACTAAGTGTCTATGCTCAGCTGAGAGTACGTTCGTCCTACTCACGATACTCGAAGATACCCACGTCCCGCAGCATAACCGGCGCTCAGGCTGCCCGCCGCATTCTCGATGCCGAGGGTATACGGGATGTCACCATAGAGCCTGCTACCGGGTTTCTCTCCGACCATTATGACCCTCGTAGCAAGGTCTTAAGGCTTTCCGAATCGGTTTATTCAGGCGATTCTCTCGCAAGTGTAGGGATTGCAGCCCATGAGGCCGGGCACGCCATTCAACATGCACAGGGTTATGCGCCGCTGCAGCTGAGGAACGCCATTGTCCCTATCTCTTCCCTGGGCTCCAACCTTGCATGGCCGCTGCTTCTCATCGGGTTCCTGTTCATGGCCAAGTCTCTAGTCATGGCCGGTATCGTGCTCTTCAGTCTGGCGGTCCTCTTCCAGATCATCACCCTCCCCGTGGAGTTCAACGCCTCTTCCCGTGCCAGAGATACCCTTGTCGCAACGGGCATCTTGACGGATGTGGAGGTGGCCGGAGCCGGTAAGGTTCTATCGGCAGCAGCACTTACCTATGTCGCGGCAGCCGCCACAGCCATAGTACAGCTGCTGTATTTCCTTCTCAGGGCAGGGTTGTTGGGAAGAAGGGATGACTGATCCTTGTTCCCGGGTTTAATACACAAGCTTGTGTTCTTATATTTACTACAGATCATCGTTTTAACCGGATCATAAATAATTGCTTTAAGATTGTCATTGACGATTCAGGTTGTCATCTATGATAGGACAAGGTCAGTGTTTTCTTGCCCTTTTATGAACGGTTGCAACCATGGCCACATGAAGACTGGGTAATAGATATTATTCAAATAAGAATTTAATTTTGCCGATGTAGGTTATGATGAGAAGGTTCTTTTCAGCAGCTATTCTCTTTCTACTTGATATCGCCATTGCCGGCGGATCTGTTTTCCTTGCTAAATTCATCCAGAGGCTCTTGCCCGAAGTAAGTCTTCCGGATGAGTTACTGTGGATAAAAGCCTGTGTTTATACCTTCATCACCATACTCTGTTTCTATTTTCAGGACCTCTATGACTGGAAATACTGGAAAAAGGCCTCGGAGCTTATTTCATCCATTCTCCTCGGCGAAGGTCTGACACTGATCATACTTGCATTTATCTACTATATCCTCCCCGTAATCGGTCTTGAAAGAGATGTGCTCCTCATAGGTATTGCCATAACATCGGCAGTCACTTTCATGTTCCGTATGCTGTACCTCAAACTCAGGTTTACCAGCTATGGCGGTCTGAAGGCTGTTATCTTAGGCGACGGGGAGAATGCCAAGTTTCTGTTTCGTGAGATACGTTCCGGTGGTTTTCCTGTTATTTTTGAAGGCTACATCGGCCACAGCAACTGGGATTTGCCTTTGAGGTGCCTTGGAGATGCATCCGACCTCGCGGAGATCGTTAAAAAGATAGACCCTGATATCCTGGTGGTGGCACCGGATGGGTGGAGGGGCACGCTTCCCATTGAGGATCTGCTCCGGGTAAAGTTCACCTTGTGTGATGTTATCGATGGCCCTACCTTTTATGAACAGGTCACCGGCAGGATCCTCGTTGAAGAGATACGCCCCAGTTCCATTATATTCACCAGGGGGTTTCAGAGTTCGCGATTTGAAGATATCCTTAAGCGCATTTTTGACCTTGTGTTAGCCCTTATCGGCCTCGTTCTGATGTCACCCATCGTGATAATGACCATAATCGCCATCCGTTTGGACTCTCCTGGGCCCATCTTCTATCTCCAGCAGAGGGTGGGCAAGGACGGGAAGGATTTCAAGGTGATCAAGTTCAGGTCCATGCGCCAGGATGCCGAGAAGGATGGCCCCCAGTGGGCCAGCGAGAACGATCCCCGCATCACCCGTGTGGGCAGGATCATCAGGAAACTGAGGTTCGATGAGCTTCCCCAGTTCATCAATGTGATAAAGAATGATATGAGCTTTGTCGGTCCTCGTCCAGAGAGGCGTTATTTTGTCGACCAGCTTGAAAAGGCCATCCCGTTCTATGCCCTCAGGATGCATGCCAAGCCTGGGATCACCGGCTGGGCCCAGATCAATTACCCTTACGG
>DATKLV010000159.1:0-2787 GCA_035542255.1 Desulfomonilia bacterium
CTCCACGCCTTCGTCGTGGAGCTGCGAGACGAGTCTTTCCGCATCACCGTATGGCAGCACGATGAGCAGGCCGCCTGACGTCTGGGGATCATAGAGCACTGTTGCAAGCTCTTCGCTGATGCCTGCCTGGATATCCACCATCTTCATCCTGAAATCCCTGTTCCGGTAAGCCCCTCCCGGTACAAGGCCCATGCGTACATATTCAAGGGCCTCGGGGAAGACGGAAATCTTCGACGCATGGATGTCAAGGCCGACTCCCGTCCCCTCTATCATCTCGGCGGCATGGCCCAGCAGGCCGAACCCGGTGACATCCGTGCAGGCGTGGACGGAAAATGATTCCATGGTCTCGGCAGGCATCCGGTTGAGTGTCTTCATGGAATGAATCACCGCTTCTTCAGCCGTCCTGCTTGCCGAGTCCGCCTTGATGGCCGTGCTGATGATCCCGCAGCCTAAAGGCTTGGTGAGGACGACGGCGTCACCGGGCAGACCACCGGCATTCTTGAGGACCTTGTCCGGATGTACCGTGCCGGTAACGGATAGTCCGTACTTGATCTCCGGGTCGTCCACGCTGTGGCCGCCGACCAGCAGGACTCCCGCCTCGATCATCTTGTCGTACCCGCCCCTCAATATCTCCTGGAGAACGGTGATGTCCGTGCCCTTTCCGGGGAAGCAGATGATGTTCATGGCCAGGACCGGCCTCCCTCCCATGGCATAGACATCGCTCAAGGCATTGGTCGCTGCAATCTGGCCGAAGTCATAGGGATCGTCCACGATGGGGGTGAAGAAATCAAGTGTGAGGATCAATGCCAGATCCGGGGCGATCCTGTACACCCCTGCATCATCGGGCCTTTCCATACCAACGATCAGGTTCGGGTCGCTCACGAATTTCATCGAGCGCAATGCCTTGTCCAGAACCTCCGGACCGAGCTTGCAGGCTCAACCGGCGCCGTGGACGGTCGAGGTGAGCTTCACCTTCTTGTCCATCTTCTCTCCTTTCCGGTTTCTTTGTAACACACATAAAGATAACTTTGCATAACCTTTTGCCAGTCTTTGCGAGCGAAGCTAAGCAATCCCTGCATTTTGGCACAGTCTGAATTTATCGAGATTGCCACGTCGCCTTCGGCTCCTCCTAATGAACTTCTTTTTAATTCAATTATATCAAATGATTATAAATGGTGTTTGTGATATCATTGTTGCCTCAATAGCCCGTTTCACCCTGAATCAAAAAGGAACGTTGCACTCGCAGAGAGGTGAATTTTGCTCTTCCCGAAAAGATAGTGATCTGATAAGAGAACCCGCAAAGATTGAATCGGCCACTAAAAGATAAGGTGAAATCAGTATGTCGCCAGATGTGATTTATATCGATCACCAGGAACTGAAACGATTCATGGAAGAGGGATTCATAGCCCTGGGTGTGCCTGCCTCGGACGCACGGATCTGCTCAAAGGTCCTCATCGAGTCGGACCTGAGGGGGATCGAATCCCACGGCATCGGCAGGTTCAAGATGTATGTCGACCGCATGAACGACGGTATCATCAGCCCGACCAGCAAGGAAACCATCATAAAAGAGACCGAGAATACGGCCGTTATCGACGGAGGAGACAGCCTGGGACACGTGGTTGCGGTGCATGCCATGCAGCTCGCCATCGACAAGGCGAAGAAACACAACGTGGGACTCGTTGCCGTAAAGAACAGCACGCACTTCGGCATCTGCGGATATTACCCGAGCATGGCGGTAAATAATGACATGGTAGGACTTGCATTTTCCAATGCACGGCCGTCTGTCGCTCCAACGTTCGGCGTTGAGCCGGTGCTCGGCACCAACCCCATCAGCTTCGGAGCACCCTCGGACGAGCAGTATCCTTTCCTCCTGGACATAGCCACTTCCACAACCCAGCGCGGAAAGATAGAGGTCTATGCACGCGAAGGCAAGGACACCCCGAAGGGCGTCACCATCGACCTCCACGGCAACGAGCCCGTGGACAGCAAGGCACTGCTCGATATGTTCGTGAATGGAACGGCATCCCTGCTCCCGCTCGGGGGCGCGGGAGAAGAGCTGGGCGGACACAAGGGCTACGGCCTGGGCGTCATGGTCGAGATCTTGTGTGCGGCCTTTTCAGGCGGCAGCTTCGGCAAGGCCCTGCGCGGTACGGAGGGCAGCAGGCATATCCCCCACAGGCTCGGCCACTTCTTTGTCGCGATAAACATAGAAAGCTTTGTCCCGATTGCGGTCTTCAAGAAGATCACCGGCGCCATCATGCGGGAGGTAAGGTCCTCTGCCAAGGTTCCCGGGCACGACCGGATATTTCTTGCCGGCGAAAAAGAGTTCGAGATGATTGAACGCTGCAAGAAAGAAGGCGTGCCCATCAACAAATCTCTGCAGGACATCATGATCAAGCTCAGGCGCGATCTGAAGCTCGGGAGTTTCAATTTCCCTTTTTTTACGGATGACAGCACTCCCCTACAGGACACTCAGCACCGCACTGCGTGAACGGTTTCACACAAGGGTCCGGAAGATCACCCTCGATGCCGGTCTGACCTGCCCTCACCGCGACTCGGACAGAAAGGGCGGATGCATCTACTGCAATGCCCGAGGCTCCGGCACGGGGGCACTTGCCCGCGGCATGAGCCTGAAAGAGCAGATCGAGAACCAGATCCTCGTCATGAAAAGGCGTTACGGTGCCGAGGCCTTCATCGCCTATTTTCAGTCCTATTCCAATACCTATGCCGCCCCGGATGTGCTCAAGTCCATCTACGATCATATCCTGCCCTACCCGGGGATCAAAG
>DATKLV010000160.1:0-6204 GCA_035542255.1 Desulfomonilia bacterium
GAGCTCATCGTAGATCCTGCGGTTTGCAGGCTCGGGCTCAAAGGTGTCTTCGTACTCCATGAGGCCGGGTATGTCGTCGAAGTCGATTTCACCCAACCCGACCGTTGCGATGAAGGCGGCTCCCCTGGCGTTCGCCTGCATGGGGTCTCTGGGACGGCGTATGGTTCGGTCGAGTACATCCGCAAAGATCCGGCACCAAAGACCTGACTTGCCGCCGCCTCCCACAATGGATTTCCCGGTTCATGTCCCCTATGACTATCTCATCGAACATTTCCTGCCTGGACAGTGTCTCCACAGCGATACTTCCCACTGCACCACAGCCGCCCAGCACCACGATTTTCAACACAGGACCCTTCTCCTCCAATCTGAACTATGTTAAATTTAACTATGTTCATATTGTGAGGTTTGTCAAGCTGAACTTGCATTACCATGAAAAGTTCCGTTTGCCTCCCCGGATAGTGGACAGGATTATGACTGGTACTGTTCGATGATATCGTCAATGATACGGCTGTAGGTTTTCTCCACATCCGGTGCGACATAACCGACGATGTTGCTGTTGGCGAGCGAGACCATGCCGTGCATCATGCTCCATATCTTGACAATGTTGTGAACAGCGGCATCCTCGGTGAGAGAGGCCGGATCCTTTACGACATCTTTCAGGGCTTCAATGCCGAGTCCGACTATGTCCATGGAGATCCGGTATTCGATGGCGGAAAGCCTTTCATAAGGCGTTACCACATGATCATTGTATTTCGGGGTCGGCCTGATGAACATAACATCGTAGTAAGGCTTGTTCGCGGTACCGAACCGTATGTATGAATCGATAATGGCCCGGGCACGTGATACAGGGTCTTCGTGCGATTTGTATGAGACGTTCATCTCATCATAGAGCATCTGGAAGCCCTTGATGATGATGGATATGTATATCTCTTCCTTGCTTTTAAAGAAATTATAGAGATTCGGTGCGCTCATGTGAAGGCGTGTTGCGAGCCTGCGCATGGTGAGGAAGGCGAACCCCTCTTCATCGAGGATGGACAATGCCGCTTCTATGATGCGTTCGCGGATCCTTTCCATTTCATGTGATGTCCTCGGTTTCTTCATGATAAAACGCTAATCGTGTTCATGATTCAAGTCAAGAAAAACACACAGAACGTTACGCTAAATTACGGCTAAAAATATTTATGCCTCTTGCTATTTCAACTAATCATGTAATTTGATTCTTATACTATCTGGTTGTTTGAGAACTTAACCCCGCAATGTATCATTCCCAGGCGGCATCAGTGCTTTGCCCAGCTTTATCTGCCTGAGCCTGCCGACCCTGGCGGCAAAACTGCCGATGTGGTCGAGATCATTGGTGAGCGCCTGATAGGGACCCGATAAAACCATGCCCGAGATGGAAACTACCTCTTCGAGCTCGCGGCTCACCTGAGATCGGATGTGCCTGAAAGCGAGGATCAAGTCGACCAGCCCTGCCGGATCTTCGCCGTCATCGAGTCTCCGGCTGGCCTCACACGCGGTGAGATCAAGGATGCTCAGGGTGCTTATGATCCCGCCCAGACGGAAGGTTATATCCTCGGAAACATTACTGTCCGACGTTCGGAGGGCTGATGCAACCTCGTCGAGCCTGGCCTCTTCGGCACCAAGGATGGGGCTCATCATGGTGGTATCCTCGATGTCTCTGAAGGGGAGCACCATTGCCTCATACGCATCACCCAAAGTCCCGATCAGGCTCTCAGGGGGGACTATGCATTTATTAAGGACAATCCCTCCGTGCGGGCACGGCCTCAGAAAACCGAAATCAATAGGATCACCGACTTTGAGACCCGGGGCATCCCTAGGGACGATGAAGGCGCTGTATCGTTTCTTCTCCCCCTCATGAGCACTTATGGCGAGAACAATGTAGAGATCGGCAATGGGCCCGTTCGTCAGATACGTCTTCTCCCCTGTCAGCAGGTAGCCGCCATCGGTTTTCACAGCGGCGGTCCTCAGGTGTTTCGGGTGCCCGCCAACGCCCGGCTCGGATATGGCGATGCATGAGGTGACGGCGCCTTCAGCCATACCGGGAAGGATCTCCCCCTTCTGCAGGTCAGAACCGAAGGAGGTCATGATAAAGCGGGCAACGATCTGGTGCATGAGCCACGAGAGAGTGATGCCCAGGCAGAACCCGCTCCTTGCAAGCGCCCTGCCTGCCGCACCTATCCCGGCATACCCCAGGCCCTGCCCGCCGAAATCCTCGGGTATCCCCACGGCGAGCAGGCCGGAGCTGCCGAACTTCTGCCAGAGATCAAAGGGGAATAATGTGCTGGATGAGAGCCCGGGTCTTGCTGCGATGTGTTCCGCCGCAAAATCAGAGGCCTGCTTCATTATCATTTCCAGTTCATCACTCAAGATACGTCCTCCGGGCATCAGAGCATGAGTTCCTCTATGAATTCGATGAGCTGGTTCAGGTTCCTGCACTGCCTGAGCTCGTGGCAATGCTGCTTGTATGCGTACATCTCGCTGTCCCCGGTATTCCAGCTGCTCATGGGCTCGGGGTTAAGCCAGATGACCCTCCTGCACCGGTCACGCATCTCGCCCAGGATCCTGTCTTCCGGGTGGAGATAGTTGGTCCTGGCATCCCCCATGATGATGAGCGTCGTCCTCTTGGTGAGGATATCCATATGATCGCGCTTGAACTGCCTGAATGTCTCTCCGTAATCAGTGGATACGTAATAGTTGAAATCCAGGTCCTTCAGGATGATCTCTATGGCATGGTTCGGCTCGTTGTTGTCAAAGACATCAGTCACCTCTTTCAATCCGGATACGAACACGAAGCTGTTAACCTTTTCAAAGCATTCATGGAGTGAGTACAGAACATTGAGCATGAAACGGGCCGGTGCCCAGACCGAAGACGATATGTCGCACAGGGTGACGATCTTGGCCTTCTTGGGAGGGCGTTTCCTGAATATGATCTCGATGGGGACCCCGTGATACCGGCCGGCCCTGCGCAGTGTCTTCTTGACATCCAGCACACCTCTCCGATCGGCTGCATAACGGCGCGAGATGATGTCTTTGAGCTTCCGCACAAGTTTATCCAGCGCGTCCCTGACGTCTTCGATCTCTTTTACTGTCAATGAGGTGAACGGCCTCTCCCCCAGCTCCAGAAGATGTCTCTCATGGCTCTTGTACCCCCGCTGGTCATCGGTGCGGGGCCTAGGCTCCTTGAGGAGCAGGGAATAGGCGCTTTGCAGGTATTCACGGAAGTATCGGGCCAGCTCACCGCGCATGGATGCATTAAATTGAAAAGGATTGTTGTTAAGGAAATGATCGATCTCTTCCTGCACCCGGTTCAGGTTCACCATGACCTTGAGCCTGCTCGCCAGCGGGCCCAGGTTGAATTTCATGCCGAAGCCGGATGTCTCGTTTTCCGTCTGGATCTGCCGCATCATCTCCAGGAACATGAGCGGGTCACCCGAGAGGAACTCGATGATCGCGTTATGCGAGTAGTCGCCGTTCATCTTTCCTCTCAGGGCATCTATAACCTGGCCGGCCTTCTGCGCCAGGCCTTCTTCCTCGGAAAGATCGCCCCTGAGCTCGTGAAAAAAGAGGTGGTACAGCCGGTCGAAGTGCGCCTGGTCCCGCCTGCTCTTGGCAAAGTTCGCGCGAAGGGCCGCCCTGAATTCCACCTCATCGAGGACATCGACGAGCTCGAGCTGCTCGATGCAGTCGATGACCTCTGCGGTTGAGATACGGTATCCGGCCGCCCTGCAGCATTCAGCGAACTTCAGAATCGGGTTGATCATTTAAGGTAGACCTAATTTACAAGCTCCTGTGCCTTCAATCTCACCGCCTCTGCATCGGAGCGGTATTTGCAGAGCATGTTGAGCGTTTCTATGAGGACATCGGAGGTGAGATCCCCCACATTCAAGGAGATGAGCGACCGCGCCCAGTCGATCGTCTCGGAGATGCACGGCTTTTTCTTCAAGTCGATATTCCGGATGTTGCGGACTGCATCCACCACCTGTCCGGCGAGTCTTTCCGAGATGCCGGGGATCTTGATCGTGACGATGCGCATCTCCAGCTCACGTTCGGGATAATCGATGTAGATATGGATGCAGCGCCGCTTCAAGGCATCGCTCATGTCTCGGTAATTATTGGAGGTAAGCACCACGAAGGGGATGTTCTTGGCCTTCTGGGTCCCGAGCTCGGGAATGGATACCTGAAAATCACTCAGGAGTTCGAGCAGAAAGGCCTCGAACTCCGGGTCCGACTTGTCCACCTCATCAATGAGCAGGACCACCGGCTGATCCGAGGTGATGGCCTTAAGAAGAGGCCTCGGCTGAATGAACCGCTCGGAGAAAAAGGCATCCTCCTGGTCGGCGATCCTGTCAACGGCCTGGGCAAGGGTCTTTGCACCGGCTATGACATCGCTGATCTTCTCCTTCACCATCTGGGTGTAGAGAAGCTGCTTGGCGTATTCCCATTCATACAGGGCCTTCGCTTCATCCAGACCCTCATAGCACTGGAGCCGTATGAGCTCGCATGCGAATGCGCGCGACACGGCTTTTGCCAGCTCCGTCTTACCAACGCCTGCAGGACCTTCCACCAGGATAGGCTTCTTTGTGGCCGAGGCGAGGAATACGACCGTTGCGATCTCTCTTGAGGTTATGTAGCCGACATCCTGCAATCTTTCCTGAACATCCGAAACATTTTTGAACATCATGGGGTTGATCCTTCCTTCCAAGGCATTATTCTATACACCAAGTGTATCGAGAAGGAAATATCATCATATTCAGGGGATACCATAGTTCTGTAACCCAAGGGTTTCTGTGAGGCCGCGGTGAGGCCCTGTGAAAATGAAACCATGGATTTTCCCCCAGGAATTTATTGATCCGGGAACCCATGTCATCACGGGTCATCAAGGGAAGGAGGAGTAGATGAGACGGTTTGTTTTCCCGATTGCCTTTATTTTTATCTTTATGACCGGCACCGTTTACGCCGGAAACTTGAACGTAGCAACCCTGGACTGGGAGCCGTATGTGGGCCGGACGCTCACGAACCAGGGGTTCAATACGGAGATCGTCACCGAGGCATTCAAGAGAGCGGGCTATACGGTGAAAATCGACTTCATGCCTTTTGACAAGGCCATCGAAGAAGCTACCGAGGGCAAGTATGACGCCGTGTACCCTGAATACTACTCGAAAGAGCGGGCGCAGAACTTCGTGTACTCGTACTTTTTCTCCAACAGCCTGCTTGTTCTCTACAAACGCAGATCATCCGCCATTATCTATAAGACATTGAAAGACCTCAGCCCCTACAAGATCGGGGTGGTAAAAGAATACATCAACCCCGATGAGTTCGACAAAGCCACATACCTGAAAAAGGTCGAGGATGAAAGTGACGAGGTGAACCTGCGCAAGCTGGCCAAGGGTGAACTGGACCTTATCGTGATAGACAAACTCGTGGCCCAGTATCTCATCAAGACCAGGCTTCCGGAGGCCGAGGGCAAACTTGAAGCCATAGAGCCGCCTCTGGCCATTCACGAGCTCTTCGTGCTTTTTCCCAAGAAGCTCCCCAATTCTGAAAAGCTGGCCAGGGAGTTCAACAAGGCTTACGAATCGATGCAAAAGGATGGGACTGTGAAGGCAATCATGGCGGGAACGGGACTTGTCAAATAATCTCCATGCAATAAAAAGGACCGCTATATCATAATTCCCCCCTTGAGGGGGGCTTACCTGACCACGCTTTCTCGGGGGGTGTCCCCCTTGAGGGGGGCCTGTCTTGACAGGCTTTCTCGGGGGTGTCCCATCCAGTTTGCGACAACACCTCACTGGACCCAAGCAAGATCATCGAGGGTATTCGGATAATTCTGTATTCCAAGGAAACCGAGACATACCGGGTTGCCATCGGTAATATAAGCCTCCGCACCGGTGCTGGGAGTCGGTGAGACTGCAGCGGCATTGATGATCGGCTGCAGGGTGCCGTTCTCGAGGTCGTTCAAGGAAATGTTGACGTAATAGGTATCGGAATCGGAGGAATCATTGTTCTGGTCATTGCGCGCCATGAAGGCCATCCCGCTCGTGGAGCCTGCAACACTGCCTCCGCCCATGACCTCCCAGTTGCCTCCCGATGCATCGGTGCATTCAGAGATCGCAAATGTCTTGGACCCGGTATCCGCCTCCAGCCAACCCTGAACCTTATGATCGCCGATACCGGCAAACCAGA
>DATKLV010000161.1:0-4626 GCA_035542255.1 Desulfomonilia bacterium
CTTATACATGGAACGAACTTGTTTAAAGGTTCCCCTCTTTGGAAATGAGTGGATATTTTCTCTATGCGATTATGCTTAAGGATGTCATTCTGAGCCGAAGCCCTGAGTGAAACGAAGGGTCGGCGAAGAATCTCTGTTTGAGACCCTTCGCTTTGCTCGGGGTGACATGCAATGCAGAATCTGGAAGAATCTCATGTGCCCTTTTCAGGGTGTGGAAAGGAATTACTCCCTTTTCTAAAGAGGGGGACTTTTCCACTTAGTACTAGCCTCTCATCCATAATGAGGCATAAGAGAAATCTCAGCAGATCCACCTGTTGCGAGAAGAGCGTAAAACCATGAAAAAGATAAGCCGTCCACGGCAATTGTTCCTGTACATCGCCCCATTCCCGCCGCTTGCCCTCTTCAAGATATGGGCGGCATCGGCGCCCGCGCCCGGGAATCTCCTCATTGCAGCCTGTCTCATGCTGGCATACTGCATCACGATCATCATCATTGCTTTCCGTTGGGACAAACCCACCTACTTTGACTGGGCGGTGGGCGCATACTTCGCCCTGGTCTCAGGATTACTCTATGCCCTGCCCGGAACAGCGGGGCCTTTCTTTCATAACTATGCGGTGACCGGCATCTACTCCATCCTCTTCGCGGCTTCCTTCCTGCCGCCGCTGCTGGGCTTTGAGATCCTTCGCTACGCTCAGGATGACACTTTAACATAATATTATTACTGTCATTCTGAACGAAGTGAAGAATCTCAATTTAGTACATTAACCCAAATTCACATTTAGGTAATAACCCGCAGGTAGCTGACCCTAACGAACGGATCAATCGCCTCAGCCCGCAGATAGGAGCGCTGATAAGGTCAGCGCAAACTTGTGCACATCACCCGGCCAGCGCGCTGAGACATAGGAGCCGTCCTGCACCACCCAGGAGGGACGATGATCCGACAGGGTGTCACGGAACATGCCGCTGGTCTTCCGGAAGTAATCGGGCGCAGAGCGGGGAACATCCAGGAAGTCTTCGGGCCTGGCCAGGCTCCTCGTCACCTCCGCCTGCACGCTGCGATAGCCTTCCGGCTCGCCTCTTGATTCGGGATAGGTTCGATAGTAGCCAGGGTCCCAAACCCGACCCATGAAACGCATCAATGACCAGGCGCTCTTCTCAAGCTTCCAGGTCAGCGCGGTGGTCTTGCGGCCGTAGAGCACTGATCTGCCGGTTCCGGGCGAGACGCTGCGTGCCGCTGCCACCACACCGTGGCAGATGGCTCCCACGGGTTTTTTGCTGCTGAAGAACTCGCCGATGAATGCCTGGAGCAAGGAGTCTTCCAGATAGCGCCGCATGCCCCTCGCGTAGTGTCCTCCCGGCAGGAGCAGGCCGTCGAACCTGTCGGCCGAAAGGTCCCGGTAGGTCATGGGCTTCAGAAAGGCAGGATCCGATTCCATCATCAGGTAGGCTTGACGCGCCCCGTCGTTCGCACGGAGCATCAGGCCCAGGAGCCTGATCTTTTTCAGAGGATGGATAAAACTCCACAGGTCGAGCTCTTCTCCGGTGAGCATGCGCGGATCAGCATATGCCCTGCTTCCATCAGGCGTTGCGAACAGCACCTGGTGTCCGGCTTCCTTGAGGATCTGCCAGCTTACTGCCGCTTCAGTCGGATCGAAATCCCGATTGGGCAGCGGGATAACAACCCTGGCAGCTCTTTTATCCTGCATGATCGAGCCTCCTCGACTGGTTCTTATGAGGTTATAAAACTGTCCAGTCTAAGATAAACGGCAAGAGGACATTGTCAAGGAAGGTATCTACAGGGATCTATTTCGTGAACTAACACATATTTTATGAGAAAAGAAAAAAGGACCTGGCCTTTTGAGCCAAGCCCTTTTTACATTGGTGGACCATCCAGGGCTCGAACCTGGGACCTACTGATTAAGAGTCAGTTGCTCTACCAGTTGAGCTAATGGTCCACAACCATTTTATCTGGTACGCCCGGGGCGACTCGAACGCCCGACCTGCGGATTCGAAGTCCGACGCTCTATCCTGCTGAGCTACGGGCGCTTCCCTTCTTAAATGGGGTGAGTGAAGGGGATCGAACCCTCGGCCACAGGAGCCACAATCCTGCGCTCTACCATCTGAGCTACACTCACCATATATGCTCTGGCACGCCTGAGAGGATTCGAACCTCTGACCTACGGATTAGAAGTCCGTTGCTCTATCCAACTGAGCTACAGGCGCCCACACTCGCCCCGGCATTGGTCGGGGCGAGAGGATTTGAACCTCCGACCCCCTGCTCCCAAGGCAGGTGCGCTAGCCAGACTGCGCTACGCCCCGTAGTGGAGCCTTATAGCAGAGGGTATAGGGCATGGCAAGCACTTTTTCCGCAGCCCAAAATAGAATTAACACATTAATATTATTAGTTAATTGACCATTCATTACAGGGGGAATAACGGCATCCTTCCCGGTCATGATTTACCCTTTCACCTGAAAAACAGTTGCAGTGAACTCTATTGATAATCCTCATTGAGAAGGGTAAGCACTCTCTCCTCTGCGGCCTCCATTTCGCCGGCTGTCTCCATAGGGACCCCCTCATGATCATACCCGCACAGGTGGCAGATACCGTGGACCAGAAGCTGTTTGAGGCGCTCAAGGGTCTCCATGCCGGCATCATTGGCCTCTTGCGCGGCCTTTTCCACCGAGATGACTACATCACCCAGGTGGCTTCCCTCGAGCCCCTCGCCTTCCTGCTGGGGAAAGGATATGACATTGGTGGGCTTGTCATGGCCCAGGTATTCCCGGTTGAGGTTTTGGATATCGGCATTGTCCGTGAGCACCACGCACAGCTCCACGTCCTTCTTGCCGATTATTTCCAGTGCCCTGACCGCCCATTGCCCGACAAGGTCGCTATCGATCTCAAAGGCTTCCTGCTCGTTTATGATATCGATGAGGTTCATCTGCCGCTCTTGTCATATGCCCTTATGATCTTGGCCACAACCTTATGCCTGACCACATCGTCCTCGGAAAAGTATATGAAGCCGAGTTCGTCTATCTCCCTGAGGATCTGGGAGGCCTCCACCAGACCGGAAACCATGCCCTGGGGCAGGTCGATCTGGGTGATGTCGCCGGTGATGACGGCCTTAGATTTGAATCCGAGCCGGGTGAGGAACATCTTCATCTGCTCGGAGGTGGTATTCTGGGCTTCATCAAGGATAATGAACGCGTCGTTCAGTGTCCTGCCACGCATGAAGGCCAGGGGAGCCACCTCGATATGATCCCTGGCCATGAGCCTCAGGACATGATCGCGTTCCAGCATGTCGTACAGGGCGTCATACAGCGGCCTCAAGTAGGGATTCACCTTCTCCTGAAGATCGCCGGGCAGAAATCCCAGGCGCTCGCCGGCCTCCACGGCAGGACGTGTCAGCACGATACGCTCGACCTTCTTTTTCAGCAGGTAATGCACACCCATGGCAAGGGCCAGGTAAGTCTTGCCCGTTCCCGCAGGGCCGATACCGAAGAGGATATCCTTGAAACGCATGGCATCGATGTAGCGCTTCTGCTGGAGGCTCTTGGGAAAGATGATCTTTTTGGTTGAGGAGATGTAGATGTTGTCCTTGAAAACATCTTCCAGGTCGACGTTACGATCCTTGGCGATCATGCGGACCGCATACCAGACATCGTCCGGATAGATGGGGAAGCCTCCCTTTATGAGCCGGTAGAGATCCTTGAGTGCATGCTCCGCCAGCTCCACATCAAAGCTTTCGCCCTGGAGCTCGATATTGTTTCCTTTAAGCGAACATTTAACACCAATGGATTCTTCAAGGATCTTCAAATGGGAACAGCTGTCGCCGGCCAACTGCCGGAGAATGTGTGTGTCTGCAAATTCTATCGTGGGCATTGAGTCGTGCGTAAGCCTCTTTTCATCTTCCAGTGATTACTGGCATATACCAACTCCGGGAGGTATACAAGATCATTTACAGTCTGTAGTCTGTAGGTTGGGTTGAGCCTGTGAAACCCAACAACCTTAGAGGACAACAATCAACCAGTTGAGAGCAGGCACCAATTTCTCTGTTGGGTTTCGTCCCTCAACCCAACCTACAGGGACGAGGTGTTATAAGCCCACTTCAATCCTGTGCCACTACTAATATTTCCGGCAACTCATAGCTATGATCGAAGTTGCATCAGATCCTTGATGCCTTGAGGCCTGACCACGTGGAGATGAACCTTGTCATCCTTCAATGCCAGGGCACCAAACAGCGGTGCCAGTATTGATTCAATCTCTTTAACCGAACCGGTTGCAATCACGAGCCGGAACCGGTTGAAGCCTCTCTTATCTCTGTCCTTTTTACCTTCCAGGATCATTTTCTCGAGGTTCTCCCTGAGGACCCGGATGTCCGCCTCCGTTGAGATATAGATGAGCAGGCGTCCGCCAACCTCCAGGGAACCGTCGACAGGGAGACCGGGACAGGGGTTGACCGGGCTGATGGAGATACGCTCGAACACCTCGTCCGGACATTCGCATCCCAGTGTTCCCCGTACGAAACGCTCAACTATCTGTCTGTTCACAAGCTCCACCCCCCGCTCATCGTTTCCTTTTTACCAAACTTACGCTTTACCATCTCTGAAAGCATCTGACAAATACAT
>DATKLV010000162.1:0-10585 GCA_035542255.1 Desulfomonilia bacterium
ATTTAAGGTATTCTATATGGGAGATGAGAGAGCTTCACCGAGCCTAACAAAAATTTGACAGTCACATCTTCAAGTTATAATGACTGTTCTGGATGCGTGAGGGAAAAAGAGGAGGATCTGGCTTAATCAATAATACATGGATGGTGAGCGATTCCCTTAAAAGAGCATCATTTAGGGGCGGTTACCGAGGAGGTGCATGCCTTGGCTATCAGGCTGTCGATATCATCACCGAGATCGGAATCGGGATATTGTTTTTTAACTGATTGAAACCGGTTGCAGGCCGCCTTGTGGTCACCTTTTTTCAGATAGAACTTGCCTATGTACACAGAGTGTTTTGCGAGGAGTGCCTTGGCTTCTTTAAGCCTGTCCTGAGCATCTTTGCTGTAGGGGGAATTCGGATAGGTTCTTAAGAATCCCTCGAAACTCTGCACAGCCTTCAGGGTCTCGCTCTGGTCACGGTCGAAGGTGCGCATCTGTTTATAATGGCACATCCCGATGCGATAGAGGCAATAGCCCGCATCCACGTCGGTCGGGTAGAGGAGTCTGAATTCTTCGTAGTTTTTCAGTGCCAGTTCGTATTCTTCATGATCGAAGTAAAGGTCGCCTGTGCCGAGCAGTGATTTACGTGCCAGTTCGTGGCCCGGATAATAAGTCCTTACCTGCATGAAGGCTTCGGCCGCCTTATCCACCTTACCCTTCTTGGCGAGCTGGGCAGCCTCGTCATACAGTTCCTGGGCGGGCCTGATCTTGGCGGTCTCGTGGGCACATCCGATGATGACGGCTGCAAGCACCAAGGAAACTATGATGAATAGGGTAGGTCTCATTTGCTGAAGCACCTTAAGACAAATCATCCCGGGAATCAAGGATGGATTTCATAGATTGCATTATCCTTGACAGTGAGGATATAGACGGTTTTATCCAATGCGCCGTCTGGAGAGAAGGATGTCGTGCCGCTTACCCCGGGATAATTTTTCAGACCCTTGAGATATTCCCTCAAGCCATCGCGGGAGGGCGGCTGAGATTGGAGAAACACCTGCAGGATCCTTGCCGTATCATAAGCACTGGCTTCCCATGACGACGGGGCATAATGAAATGTGGATGAGAACAGCGTGTTGAATTCCCTGGCTGCGCTGAGCACGGTTCCCTGGTAAAAGCCGCTTAAGAATACCGCATTTTCCACATTCTTGCCTCCCACCCTGAGCAGGTCGGGCGTATCCCAGAGGGTCGGGCCGAAGAGTCTGATATTCCTGATGTTGAGATAGCTTAAGTATGATGCGATCATGGCTGCGTTCGCTGCGGTATCCGGTACGAAGATCGCATCGAAGTCACTCCCCCTGTTGAGCGGTTTTTCGCCCGGCTTACCTGGTGAGGGTGTTTTCTTGGGTGCGGGGAAAAGGGTTTTCAGCTGTTGTTTGAAGTCGACATTCGTCGGTGAGTAGCCGATGGTCCTCACGACACTGATCCCGAAGGAAGGAGCCATGTGCTGAAACTTCTCGGCAAAGGTCTTCCCGAAACGATCATCCGGGATCATGACGGCAAACCTCGTTATTCCCATGGAGCGGGCAGTACTGAGGAGCGCCTTGGCCTGCAGGTCGATGGTAAGGAAATTTCTAAAACAATAGGTCCCCGGTCTCGGAGGCATCTCAGCCTGAGTAAAGACAATCGAAGGCAGGTGCCGCTCCTGTGCTTCCTTGCAGGCGATATCGCCTGCATGTTCTCCTACCGGACCGATGATGCCGGTAACGTGATGGTTATCATCAAGGTCTTTGATCAACAAAGGAATGGAGTCCTCATCATTGCCGTAATCTCTGATGATGTATTCCACGTTGGTGCCGGGACCATCCATAAAGATCCCGTCGGCTGTCTCAATCCCCTTGAGGATCTTTTGGCCAATGGATTCCCATTTCCCGGTTAAAGGGATGATTACGCCCACGGCATTTTTCGTTGTGGTGCCGGCGCTGTTGTTCAATGATGCTGACAAGGCCGGGGAGTTGATCGGCATGACCATGCATGCGGCGATGAGGGCAAGAAATTTTCCTTGAAATCTTCTCTTCATAACGGGCTTGAATTCTATAGAAGACCCTCCGGCAAGTCAATGAGATGGAAGCTTTGGTTTCCGGGGCTGTACTGGATGAAAATTTGCTTGACAACCTCTCCGACACTCCATGAGTATAGAGCGTCGAAAATAATTTTAAAGAGCGTAAAAAGGAGATCCCTGTGGACGATCTTGGGATAAGATATAAATGCTATAAATGCGGCACGAAGTTCTATGACCTTGGCAAACCACAGCCCATTTGTCCTGCTTGCGGTGAAGACCAAAATAATGAAGAAACCAAACGGATGCTAAGGCGGAAGAGGAAGCGTTCTCTCGCGAAGGTGAAGACAGACATGAGGGCCATGCCTGAAGAGAACGATATGCCCGTGGAAACCGACGAAAACGTGGAAGAGTATGTTCTCGACATGGAAGACATTGTGTTGGAGGAAAACTCGGATACTGAATAGTCTGGGTAGATCATTGGGAGGCGGGTTGTATGCCTCCGCTATTGTTTCTGCAGTTCTTTAGTCACCTTCTGCGCGGTTTTCCGGATGTACGGCTGCATCTGTTCCGGTATGAACCCCTTGATGAGGACAAAAGTCTTCGTGGAATAGGGTAAAACCTTGGATTTCACCAGTATGGCCGAATTCTGCGGCAGTATCACCTGCAGCAGTGTCATCACCATAAGCGCAATGAGAAAACCCTTAACAAAACCAAGCGCACCACCCATGGCCGTATCGATGGGCGCCAGCACAGAGGCGTTCAGGACCTTCTGAATAAAATGCATGCCGATCTTTATTGCAATGAAGAAGAAAAAGAAGACCACAACGAAGCCCAGGACACCCCGAACATCTTCCACGTGGAGTATGGAAAGGTAATGGGTGATATCGGGCGAGTATTTTTTCGCGAGATAGAGCCCTCCAAATATCGCAACCAGGGACGATATGCCCTTGATCAGGCCGTGATAGACTCCCAGACCGGTGAAGGCGAGAACGACCGTAATGGTGAAGATGTCCAGCGCATTCACTGCTTTGCCTTTGTCAGCTCGATCCACAACACATCTTTAAGGCTTATCTGATACACGCCATAGGGCAATTTCCCATAGATCTTTGCGATGCCGTTGGTCTTGAGATTGCACAGGGGGCTTGCCTCTTTCATTGTCGCACAGAGAGAGCCGTCTTTCACCTCAATGCGGGAGATGTTCTCAAATGGTATCTCGATGCGGCCCTTTCCCATGAGTACATTCAGTGCCATCTTGCCGTCAATCGTGGCAGAAGTAATGCTCACCTCATTATTGGATGTGTCCTTTATTTTGGCATTGTATGGCGACTCGACAGGTCCCTGGCCGGGATACCCGATATTTCCCATCGCCATTAGAAAGGTGACCATAAACGTAAGAAAAACAACAGAGAGAAGATAACCAGCTCTGTTCATGCATGAACCTCCTTCACGACTCCTTCTGCTTGAAGTGCCCGGATGAGATCGAACATCGCTACGCTTGAGCCTTTTGAGTAATGTATGGTGAGAAGGCCCCGGGCAGGGTCTTGGGTAGTTACATTGCCAAGGCCGTCATAACCTTCGACAATGTAATTCACATAAAAGATATCCTTTCGGTCGACCCTGAGGGAAACCGCCTGGAAATCCACCATAACTTCCGAGATACCACAAGAGATACGCTGCTGCAAGTACAGCTCGATAATACGATAATATCAGTTCCGGGGGCGGACATAATGATACCGCGTCCACGGCAGGTGCTGAGGAGGTAGAAAGATTGACCAAGTAATGATGGCAATAAATTCAAGCATTTTGAGGATAAGTTGAAAATCTTGCAAGAATGCTATATATTCATTTTTAATTGTGCGGTTCAATAAAATCCTTGACATCATCGAGTTTGAAATGATAGGGAAAATTGATCTGAATGAGTGAACAGCCATTCAGTCAAAGACCGTGCAGGGTAAGGTGCCAGGGGGCAGATGGGAAGCTGATGTGCATACTATTCCCAAGTGCTTTTCGTTGACAAGGTATTATACCTGATCAAAACCGGCCTCTGACGTATGATACGGTCGAGATCTTCGGTTTATCTATCGGCAGCGTCCGGCAGATAGAGGGGCAGTAGATATCTTGGGCAAAGGTGGAGAAGGTCGGCTCCTTAATGGAAGTGATGCTTTCTCGGTGACCAACGTCTAAGGAGGCAGGTTTTGATAGAAGTTAATTTTACTATTCTGATTCAGGCAATCAATTTTCTTCTCCTTATATTTATTTTGAATAAACTCCTTTACAAGCCTATCCTGAAGAACCTGGAAGAAAGGGAGCAGAGAATCGAGGGCCAGCAGCAGCAGGCTAAGAAGATTGTCGAGGACGGCCAGGTGCTCATGGGAGACTACAATCAGAAGCTGTATAATGCCAAGATCGATGCCATGAACACGAAGAATGCGGCACGGAATGAAGCATCCGAACAGGCCAATGCCGTCATCGAGGAATCCCGCAAAAAGGCTGAAGAGATCATCAACCAGATGCAGCAACAGATGACCTCTGAAATGGCTCAGGCAAAAAAGGAACTTGAACCCGAGCTCAGCGTCATGGCGGCAACGATCGCTCAGCAGATCCTGGGGAGGAAGGTGGCATGACACAGCGCATCAGAAAAATTCTGCCCCTGGTAATCACCTTGGTGCTCGTTACCTTTACTGTTGTGCTGGCAGCCGAAGGTGGTGGCGAGGAAGGCCATAAAGCCATCTGGACCATGGTCTGGCGCATCGTCAATTTCATCATCCTGATGGCACTACTTTGGAAGTTGCTTGCCGAAAAGATAAAAACCTATTTTATCGATCGCAAGGAAGAGATCGCCCAGATGATTGACGAGGCGGACAAGGCCAAGGCGGATGCGGAGACCCAGTTTGCAGACATCCAGCAGAAGCTCAGGAACGTCGAGAAAGACATCCAGGATATCAAAGGTGCCATCATGGGCGAGCTCGAGAGCGAAAAGGCCCGCATCATTGAGGAAGGGAAGGTATCGGCGGAGCGAATAATCCAGCAGGCCAAGTGGACCGCCGAGCAGGAAGTGGTCAAGGTTAAGAAGGAACTTAAGGAGCACGTGGTGGAAATGGCCGGAGACATGGCTTCAGGCATGATCACCAACAACATGACCGCGGACGACCAGAAACGTATCCTTGAAGAATATCTTAATAAGGTAGTGAGGTAGCCTTGAAAGACGACGTCGTAGCCAAACGATATGCAAAGGCCCTGTACGACCTGGGCAAGGAAGAGGGATTGCAGGAGAAGTTCCTCGAAGACATGGAGGCGGTAGTATCCATCCTTACCCAGAGCGAGGAATTCAGAGCAATCATGGAGAGCCCTCTGTATGACATCCTTCTCAAGAGGAGGATCATGGGGGAGATCATCGGAAAGATCAAACTGTCAAAGTATATCGAGAACTTCCTGGGCATACTCCTCGAAAAGGACAGGTTCGTCTGCCTTGAGGCCATTCTGGATTCCTACCGTCAGACCGTGGATGAGGCATCCGGAAGGGTGCGGGCCGCCGTGACCAGCGCCACCGAGCTTGACAAGGCACAGCTCGAACGCATAGCAAACACGCTCAAAAAGATCGTGAAGAAGGAAGTGGATCTTGATGTCTCCATAGACCCGACGCTCATCGGCGGCATGATCGCCGAAGTGGAGGGCATGGTGTACGACGGCAGTGTCAAGACCCAGATCATGAGATTAAAACAGAGTCTAAAAGGGGAGATATAGGATGCAGATCAGGGCGGAAGAGATAAGCAAGATTATCAAGGAACAGATCAAGGGGTACGAGAAGGAGATCGATGTCGCCGAGACCGGTACCATCTTGTCGGTAGGTGACGGTATCGCCCGTGTCTATGGCCTGCGGAACGTCATGTCGAGTGAGCTCATCGAGTTCCCCCACGGTATCATGGGAATGGCGCTCAACCTCGAAGAGGACAACGTGGGATGCGTGCTCTTCGGTGAGAGCGTCGGCATCAAGGAAGGCGACCAGGCCAGACGCACCAAGAGGATCGTGGAGATCCCCGTCGGCAAGGGCATACTCGGCCGCGTAGTCAACGCTATCGGCCAGCCCATCGACGGCAAAGGCCCCATCACGGCTGAAGAATACCGCACGGTCGACATCAAGGCCCCCGGCATCGTCAAGAGACAGCCCGTGAAGGAGCCTCTCCAGACAGGCCTGAAATCCATCGACGCCATGACCCCCATCGGACGCGGCCAGCGCGAGCTTATCATCGGCGACCGCCAGACAGGCAAGACCGCGCTCGCCATCGACACCATCATCAACCAGAAGGGCAACGGCGTTATATGCATCTACGTGGCTGTAGGACAGAAGCAGTCCACCGTGGCACAGGTCGTGGCGACCCTGGAGCAGTTCGGCGCCATGGAATACACGGTTGTCGTCGCGGCCACCGCATCCGACCCGGCCCCTCTCCAGTACATCGCCCCCTATTCCGGTTGCTCCATCGGTGAATTCTATCGCGACAAAGGCGGACATGCCCTTTGTATCTACGACGACCTTACCAAGCAGGCCCAGTCCTACAGACAGCTTTCGCTCCTGCTCAGAAGACCTCCCGGACGCGAGGCCTTCCCCGGCGACGTGTTCTATCTTCACTCGAGACTTCTTGAACGCGCCGCCAAAATGAGTGAGACCATGGGCGGCGGGTCACTTACGGCCCTACCCATCGTCGAGACTCAGGCCGGCGACGTGTCTGCCTATATCCCCACGAACGTCATCTCCATCACCGACGGCCAGATCTTCCTTGATACCGACCTCTTCTACTCGGGCTTCAGGCCTGCAATCAACGTGGGTATCTCGGTTTCCCGCGTGGGCGGTAATGCCCAGATAAAGGCCATGAAGAAGGTTGCCGGCACTCTGCGCCTCGACCTCGCCCAGTACCGCGAGCTGGCTGCATTCTCCCAGTTCGGCTCAGACCTCGACAAGGCAACCCAGGCACAGCTCAATCGTGGCGCGCGCCTCATGGAACTGCTGAAGCAGCCCCAGTACAAGCCGCTGCCTGTCGAGAAGCAGGTGGTAATCATCTATGTGGGCACCAACGGGCACCTCGACGAATACCCGCCATCCGCCATCAGGGCCTTTGAGGATCAGTTCTTCACCTTCATGGAAAGCAAGCGTGCCGATGTCTTGAAGACGGTAAGCGAGACCGGTAAGCTCGAGGCCGAGACGGAAAAGGCCCTCAAAGATGCCATTGCGGAGTTCAAGAAGATATTCGTGGTGGAAGAATAGGGAGAGGAAATGCCTAGTCTAAAGGACTTACGAAAGAGGATCAACTCCGTCAAAAAGACGAAGCAGATAACCTCGGCCATGCGCATGGTGGCAGCCGCCAAGCTTCGGAGGGCACAGACCGATATTATTGCTGCCCGCCCCTATGCCATCAAGACCAATGAGGTTCTCGTATCCCTGGTGACCAGGACCAATCCCGATATGCACCCGCTCCTGAGAGTGCGTGAGCCCAAGCGATGTGTCATTGTCGTAATTGCATCGGACAGGGGATTGTGTGGTTCCTTTAACCAGAACCTGTTCCGCAGGGCCGACTCCTTCATCAAAGGGAACAAGGACAAGTACGAGGAAATCTCCATGGTGCTGGTAGGGAAGAGATCGGCAGACTACTACAAGCGCAAGGATATCAAGAAGAGGCAGAGTTACCCTATCGGCAAACCGAATTATGCCCTGGCCTCCGAGATCTGCGATGACCTCATCAAAGGATACGTAAACGCTGAGTATGACGAGCTGATCATCATCTTCAACGAGTTCAAATCCGCCATGACCCAGATTATGCATGAGGATAAGCTGTTGCCGGTGGAACCCATGGAGGTCGATGAAGACATGGCCATTGTCGAGTACCTCTATGAACCCTCCGAAGAGGTTCTGCTCGATACACTGCTGCCCCTGAGCATGAAGATATTCATGTATCGGGCGCTGCTGGAGTCGGCTGCATCCGAGCACGGTGCGCGTATGACGGCCATGGAGAGTGCATCCAACAATGCAGGCGAGGTGATCGGGAAACTGGATATCAAGTACAACAGGGCAAGGCAGGCTGCCATCACGACTGAGCTCATGGAAGTGGTCGGCGGGGCCGAGGCCCTTAAAGGATAATAACCTTAGGATCCTAATCGGGAGGAGTGAACTTATGAACATTGGAAAGATCTCACAGGTCATCGGCGCTGTTGTGGACGTCGAGTTCCCCCAGGGAGAACTGCCTAACATATATAACGCCCTGTTCGTGACCAACCCGTTTATCTCCAAAGAGGAAGATAACCTGGTTCTAGAAGTAGCTCAGCACTTGGGTGACCGCATGGTCCGTTGCGTCTGCATGGACTCTTCCGACGGGCTGGTCAGGGGCATGCCGGTGAAGGATACCGGAGCACCTATCTCCATCCCGGTAGGAGACGCCGTACTCGGACGCATCTTGAACGTCGTGGGCAAGCCTGTTGATGAGATGGGCCCGGTGAACACGGACAAGCGCAACCCCATCCACCGCGATCCCCCGAAGTTCGTTGAGCAGAGCACCTCGATCGATTCATTCGTGACCGGCATCAAGGTCATAGACCTCCTGACCCCTTACATGAGGGGAGGAAAGATCGGTCTGTTCGGCGGTGCCGGCGTTGGCAAGACGGTTTTCATCATGGAGCTCATTCATAATATCGCCTCGAAGCATGGCGGCTATTCGGTTTTCGCAGGCGTGGGTGAGCGCACCCGTGAAGGAAACGACCTGTGGCTCGAAATGAAGGAGTCCGGTGTTATCGATAAGACGGCCCTTGTGTACGGCCAGATGAACGAACCCCCCGGAGCAAGGGCCCGCGTTGGTCTGTCCGGACTGGCTGTTGCCGAATATTTCCGCGATGAGCAGAACCAGGACGTGCTGCTCTTCATCGACAACATCTTCCGATTCACCCAGGCAGGTATGGAGGTATCGGCTCTGTTGGGCCGCATGCCGTCCGCCGTGGGCTACCAGCCGACCCTGGGAACCGACATGGGCGAACTCCAGGAACGCATCACCTCCACCACCAAGGGGTCCATCACCTCGGTCCAGGCCATTTACGTGCCTGCCGATGACTTGACCGACCCCGCCCCTGCCACCACGTTCAGCCACTTGGACGCCACCACGGTTCTTTCCCGGCAGATCGTGGAGCTGGGCATCTACCCGGCAGTGGACCCGCTCGACTCAACCTCCCGTATCCTTGACCCCAAGATTGTGGGCGAGGAGCATTACACGGTTGCCCGCCAGGTCCAGCAGATTCTCCAGAAGTACAAGGAGCTCCAGGACATCATCGCGATCCTCGGCATGGACGAGCTCTCCGAAGACGACAAGCTCATCGTGTCCAGGGCGCGCAAGCTTCAGAGGTTCCTGTCCCAGTCGTTCAGCGTTGCCGAGCAGTTCACCGGCATGCCGGGCAAGTATGTCGAGCTGAAGGACACCATCCGCGGGTTCAAGATGATCGTGTCGGGCGAGATGGACGATCTGCCCGAGCAGGCCTTCTACATGGTTGGGCCCATCGAAGAGGTCGTCGAGAAGGCGAAGAAGCTGGCAGCAGACTAAGGGAGAATATTCATGGCTGAAGAATATATGCAGCTCGATGTGGTTACCCCTGAGAAGGCCGTGCTCAGCCGCAAGGCCATCGAGGTGATCGCGCCCGGCAGCCAGGGTGAATTCGGCGTGCTCATAGGGCACACCCCTTTCCTGTCCACGCTGAAAGCCGGCCAGATCATCGTAAGGACAGAGGACAGGGACATTTACCTCGCAGTGGGCGGCGGGTTTGCTGAGGTCATTGCGAACCGGGTGATCATCCTGGCCGAGACCGCAGACATGGCCGAAGACATAGACGCCGATGAAGTGAAGGCCGAGATAGACCAGGCCCATGATAAGCTGAGAGAGTACGGCAAGGATGACCCGGAATTTATCAGGTGGGAAACCAAGCTGCATCGCGCAGAGGTGAAGCTCAGGGTCCTTGAGAACTGGGAAAAATCCAAGTAACCACTGTCACCCCATGATACGACCGAAGAGGGGCCTCGCCGGCCCCTTTTCGATTATCAGGCAACATATAACGTCCCCTCTCCCCTTGGGGTGAGGGACTGGGTGAGGGGGTTCATTTAAACCCCTCGCAATCCGGTATCAAGCCGTATTGACTCTTTTTAGGAATCCTTTTATAAGCAGTGTTCATACCCGTATGCGCCCATAGCTCAGCTGGATAGAGCGTTGGACTACGAATCCAAAGGTCGCAAGTTCGAGTCTTGCTGGGCGCATGCCATTCTAGCTAAAATCAAAAACCTCGCGGGTACCACATGGGTACCATGATAAAATTAATATTTCACGTCACAGAGTGTTTTTAGAGGGCTTGCCTCCCTAACAGGGAAAGCCGTTCAACATCCCGTCAATTTTTCCATAGCTCCAAGAGTCCCAGCATTGACATCGATCCGTAACATATCCCCATTCTCTCCTCACTTGAAGGTTTGACACCCAGGAGTGGGGGGTGCCTGACCATCGGGGTGGGGTGGTTTGCTGTTAGAGGGAC
>DATKLV010000163.1:0-2918 GCA_035542255.1 Desulfomonilia bacterium
GAAGAAAAGAAGACCGTATTTCGCGATCCCTTCGAGATATCCCCGAAGGATTTCATGCAGCGGTTCATAGATGTTTTCCAGAGCAAAGGCTGGCTCAACCGGAGTATCCGTATCAGGCACCGAGGCAGGAGGTATCGTATCCTCTGCAGCGAGAAGGAGTTCCTGGCCTATCGTATAAACGATAACTGCGGCATTTCACCAGGCATTCCGGGTTGGCCCGTGTGCATGATCAACCATGAGCGCATTATAGAAGAGGAACACATGTCCGCATTCGAATCAGTGGAACCCAGCGCTTATGAATGGCTGCTGCATATAGCAGACGGCAAGGTAGAGGAAATCTGATAGGAGCATTCATGAACATAATCGTCAGCGGATCATTGGCCTATGACAGAATAATGGATTTTCCCGGATACTTTTCAGATCATATCCTTCCGGATAAAATACACATGTTGAACATCTGCTTTCAGGTGAACGGCATGAAGGAAAAATTCGGCGGCACTGCGGGAAACATCGCCTATGCCCTTACCCTGATGGGTGAGAAGCCTGTCATATCCGCCACCATCGGCCGTGATTGCCACCAGTATCTCGAATGGCTGGGAATGAACGGGATCTCCACCGAATCCATCCGGATCATTGATGACGACTTCACGGCAAGCGCCTACATAACCACCGACCTGTCAGACAACCAGATAACCGGATTCCATCCGGGCGCCATGAAATATACCTCGATGCTTGATTTCGATAAGCTCGACCCGGAAAATAACATCCTCATCATCTCCCCCGGCAATCTTGAAGACATGGTGAACTATCCTGATGCCTGCAAGGAAAAGGGGATCGACTATATCTTCGACCCGGGCCAGTCTCTGCCCATGCTGGAGGCGCAAGACCTTGTCCGGGCCATAGATGGTTGCCGGATCCTCATATCCAACGATTATGAGCTCGATCTGATCATGAGCAAGACCGGTTTGAATAAAAAGGCACTGATGGGCAAGGCAAAGGCCATCATCACCACCCTGGGAGAATCGGGGTCACAGCTCTGCACGCAAGACTGCGATGTGCGCATTCCCTCGGTCAAGGCTAGGCAGGTGGTCGACCCCACCGGCGCCGGCGACTCATTCCGTGGCGGACTGATAAGCGGCCTTGTCAGGGGCAAGGACATCATGGAGAGCGCCATGATGGGCAGCATCTGTGCCTCCTTTTCCGTAGAGTGTTACGGTACCCAGGAATACCGGTTCAGTGTCGATGAGTTCAGTGAGAGGCTATGCGCCTGCAGCTGAAGCTCGCTTGGTTCCCTGTGCAGAAACTGAAGCGGTTTCATATTTACCCAAGATTTTGCTGTTGATACTCATCTTATGGTTACATAACAGGTATGCATCTTGGTAGACACATGAATACCATTTCACCCTGAGCGAAAGCGAAGGGTCTCAAAAAGAAGAGATTCTTCGCTGCGCTCAGAATGACACATTCAGGGGTCCAGAGTTCCTTGAAGAGACTGGATTCCCGCTCCCCGATCAGGTCGAGGACAAGTTTCGGCAGGAATGACAACCTCGGACAGGTGGCTCTACCTCTTGCCCAGGATATTTCTTGCGATGACCACCCGCATGATCTCGTTGGTGCCCTCGTAGATCTGGGTGATCTTGGCGTCGCGCATGAGGCGCTCCATGGGGTACTCGGTCACGTAGCCGTAGCCGCCCAGGATCTGTACGCCCTCGACCGTTGCCCACATGGCTACGTCGGATGCATACATCTTCGCCATGGCAGCCTCTTTCTCGAAGTGCATGTGGTTGCTCTCGAGCCATGCAGCTCTCAAGATCAGGAGCTCCGCAGCATCGATGCGGGTCGCCATGTCGGCCATCTTGAACTGGTTGGCCTGGAACTCGGATATGGGCTTGCCGAACTGCACGCGCTCCTTGGAATACTTGATGGACTCTTCGAGGCAGCTCTTGGCGATGCCCAGTGCCTGGGATGCGATACCGATGCGGCCCGAATCCAGCGTGGTGAGCATCTGCCTGAAGCCCGAGCCCGGGTCGCCCAGGATGGCGTCCTTGGGGATGCGTGCGTCCTGGAACACGAGCTCGGAAGTGCCCGAGCCCCTGATGCCCAACTTGTCCTCCACCTTGCCCACGGAGAACCCCTCGGTCTGTTCAAAATCAATCACGAACTGGGTGATGCCCTTGTAGCCCTTGGTCCTGTCGGTGACTGCAGCAATGACGCCGTACCTGGCGATGTTGCCGTTGGTGATGAACTTCTTTTCGCCGTTGATGATCCAATGGTTGCCGTCCAATACAGCGCTCGTCTTCATGCCTGCAGGGTCGCTGCCCGCATTGGCCTCGGTGAGCCCGTAGCACCCGTGGGCTTCCCCTGATGCGACCGGGGTGTTGAACTTCTTGCGCTGCTCCTCGGTGCCGAACGTGTAGACCGGGAAGCCGTAGAGGGAGTTGTTCACCGACATGATCACGCCGGTGCTGGCGCATCCCCTGGATATCTCGGTGAGGATGAGTGAGTAGGCTACATAATCCATGCCGGCTCCGCCGTAATCGGCAGGTATCGCCACGCCCATGAACCCGTTTTCCGCCATCTTCCTGAGCACTTCGTCATTGTGCTTGTGGCTCTGATCGATCTGGGCGGCTATCGGTTTCAGCTCCTGATCGGAGAACTTCCTCGCCATGTCCTGTACCATCTTGTGTTCTTCGCTCAATGCAAAATCCATATGGATCCTCCTAATGTGGGTATCTCGCTCGCGAGCTCAGCTCCTAACTTACCGGCACTTGTGACGGCATCAATACGCAAAGATGAATGAGCATTCATTTATATACCTTGGTTCAGGTTGGCTGTCAATGAGGGCACGTGCCTATGACCTTTCTTTTGCATTCAGTCCTTTCGCCGCCTCCTGATGTTTTATTTATACTGCCTGCAGG
>DATKLV010000164.1:0-8526 GCA_035542255.1 Desulfomonilia bacterium
CATACGCTCCCACCTGCCCGCCATGACCAGGTAGAGCCCGATCAGTACAATGGAAATCCTGAGCACGAAATTCCCGGCAATGATGTACCAGGGGGTGTGCTCATCGGTCATCCTCTGCACCGAGGACCACAGGTTCAGGGAGAAGAACGCACCCAAACCCATGCCTGCCATGAATGCAAGAATAAGATGTGATGTCTCAGCCATTTTTCACCTAATGAGTTTTAAGTTTAAAGTTTTAAGTAATAAACATTGGTGCTTGTATTTTCTGTCTTAAAACTTAAAACTTCAATTCAATCCCTGTCCCGACCCTCATCATCTTCATCAACCTGTGGCCTTTCGCCCCACTTTCCGCTCTTCCTTACCCAGTACCAGGCATTCAGGCACCCGATCATGACCCCACCGATGAGTAGCATGAGAGTCCAGGAGAACTGGCTGGGCCAGGTCTGGTCTATCCAGATCCCGATGGCCACACCGATCAGGGTGGGTATGGCCACGGACCACCCGACGATCCCGAACATGCCGAGCCCGAACCATACGGTCTCCCCTTTTTCTCTTCTCCCCCGGATCATGAGGGCTTCTTTCTTCTCCACCTCTTTTGCAAACTTCCTCATGATATCGCGTCTTCTTCTGCTCGAATCAGCCATATTTCCTCAGCTCCATGAACCGGCGGACAAGGTCGGCCTCAAGCCTGGCCGCAGCGGTACGCGCCGCCTTTTCCTTGTCGTCAAGGGTCTTGAATTGTTCATCAACAACCTGCTTGAGCTGCCCGAGATCGGGGATTTTTAAGACATTCCTGGTGGACACCATGACCTCGTTGCCTTTCTTGATCAGAATGCCTTCATCCACCGCATAGAATTCCTCTTTGTTGTCGACCCCCACCATGCGCAGCAATCCGGGTACGAGTGCCGCAACGAAGTCTATGTGCTGCGGAAGCAGGCAGAACGAACCGTTACCCGCCTCGGCGACCACCTTGGCGACTTCCTTGTTATAAAAGACCTCTGCAGGCAGCAGGATCTTACAGTTCATCCTTATGGGCCTCGTCGATGGTTCCGATCATGTAGAGACTCGATTCGGGCTTCTCTGCGAATTCATCGTTCAGGATCCGCTCGCACCCGTCCAGGGTGTCCTCCAGGGAGACCATCCTCCCGGACAGACCGGTGAACTGCTCCGTGGTGAAGAACGGCTGGGTAAAGAAACGCTCCAGCCTGCGGGCACGGAACACGATTCGCTGATCCTCGCGTGAAAGCTCTGCGATGCCGAGCATGGCGATGATGTCTTTGAGCTCTTCATAGATGTTCAGGGTCCTCCTGATCTCCTGGGCGATGCGGTAGTGGCGCTCACCCGCAGTGCTCGGCATGAGCATCTTGGAGCCGGACTGGAGGGGGTCGATGGCGGGATAGAGACCTTCGCTAGCCCTCCTGCGGGAGAGCACGATAGTAGCTGAGAGGTGGCCGAAGGTGTGGACCGCCGAGGGATCGGTGAAATCGTCTGCCGGGACATAGACGGCCTGGATCGATGTGATGGCCCCTGTGTTCGTGTTGCAGATGCGCTCTTCGAGCTCGGCCAGCTCCGTGCCCAGGGTGGGCTGGTATCCGAGCCTGGAGGGCAGCTGCCCCATGAGGCCCGATACCTCGGAGCCGGACTGGATGAACCTGAAGATGTTGTCCATCATGAGGAGCACGTCCTGGTGCATGTCATCGCGGAAGTACTCCGCCACGGTCAGCGCGGCGTGCCCAACCCGGAACCTGGCGCCCGGCGGTTCGTTCATCTGGCCGAAGACCATGACCGTGTTGTCGAGGACACCTGCGGTCACCATGTCCCGGTAGATCTCTTCACCCTCGCGGCAGCGCTCGCCGATGCCGCAGAAGATGCTCACGCCGTGATGCTTCTTCACGGTGTTGTTGATCATCTCGGTGATGAGCACCGTCTTGCCTACACCGGCACCGCCGAACAGACCGGCCTTGCCCCCGCGTTCGAGGGGCGCCAGGACGTCGATGGCCTTGATGCCTGTCTCGAATATCTCGGATACCGTGGACTGGTCCGTCAAGGGAACTGTCTTCTGGTGGATGGAGCGCTGTTCACCCGGTATATCGCCCTTCATGTCGATGGGCCTGCCGAAGACGTTTATGACCCTGCCCAGGAGGTTCTTCCCCACCGGCACCTGGAGCGGGTTATGCGTATCGAGGACTTCCGATCCGCGGGCAAGCCCCTGGGTCGGCGTGAGCGCAATGCCCCGGACAAGGTTTTCGCTGAGGTGCGTGTTGACCTCGATAACAATATCTTTTTTATCGCCGGCCAGGAGCACATGGTATATATCGGGCAACCGCGAAGAGAAATGGGCATCGACAACACTGCCACGGATGGATACCACCGTTCCGGTATTGGAGAGCTCTGCCATCGGCGTCCGGTAACCTCCTTTTCTATATTAACTCACCAGATTAACTCACCAGTCATGACATTCAATACAACCCCTTCATGGAAATAAGCTATTTGTACTTAATTAAAGGGCATTCACGCTGAGTCAAGACCATGTGCGTGTTTCTATGAATAAAAACATCATTTTGATCGGATCATGGCAGAGAATTGTTTTACCGACGTTTCGGCCTGATTTTGAACAATTGCCTTAAGCCGATTCAGCGAATATACGTGCAGGCGCCGTAAAAGCGATCCTGGTAGTAGGTGCTGGATAAAGAATCGGCACAGATGGTCTTTCCTGTACCAGGGGCATGGATGAACATGTCATCCCCGATATAGATACCCACGTGGCTGACCCTCCCCGTGCTCGTGGTGGAAAAAAACACCAGATCCCCCTTCTCGAGCTGTTCCTTGGGGACCGGGGTACCGCTCTTATATTGTTCCTCGGAGGTGCGCGGCACATTCATACCGTTGAGCTGGTAGACCGCCATCACGAGCCCGCTGCAGTCGAGCGGCGCACTGAGTGAGCAGGTCCCCCACTGGTAGGGAAGGCCTATGAAGCTGTGGGCTGTATCGACGATGTCGTCCCTGATGGATACTCCAACCGATGACTTGCCCCGGGCTATCGCATACTCACCCGGCTTGACCACATAAAATGCATCGATGATGCCCTGTTGCTGCAATCTGCGCGCTTCGGTCAGGGCCTTGTTTTGTGAGGTGTAGTTACCGAAGCGGACCTTGTAAAGCCCGGAGCTGTGGGTAAAATAAAAGGCGTCGAGGCCCTGTTTCTCCAGCTTCTTCGTGAGCCGTACCGCATTGTCAACCTGTGAGAATGCGCCTGCCTGTATAGAGTATCCCATCATCTGAGGCGCGGTGAAGGTTTGAGGTTTCTGCCTGAGTCTTGTCTGGTAAGGAGATAAAACCGTTTTTTGGGACGCACAACCTGACAAGAAGATTGAAAAGACGAGTACTGCCGGGACAATGCCTATACCGGTCCGCTGCCTGAACTTTTCCATCCCCCTCCTCATGAGCACCAGCGATGCTGCTTGAAACTGGAATGCAGATGAGTTCTAAGCCTCTCTATAACAGGTTATAAATCTGTTGTCCATATCAATTCTTTATAGATCGGCCCTGTATGTAACTCGCATGGCTTTTAACCTTAAAGAAAGGCTCTGGGATAGCATTCCTTGACATCACCCATACGGAAAAGAGATCAACGCCTTATAATAATTTGATTTTATGGAATTAAAAAGAAGTTCATCAGGAGCGAAGCGAAGGATCTCCGGGCTTGTTCATGATTTGGGCAACAACCCGTCGATCAATGACTACTACTGTCACCCCCTATTCTTATTATCCATCACCTCGATGAACCCCTCAAGCCTGGTCCTGATCTGCTCAGGCTGAAAGCCTCTCGGGTCGGAGATGTCCATGTCGAGCATGAGGAAGGGGATACCGAGCTCCGCAAAGGCATTTTTCAGGAACATGTGGGGGCTGTTGGCATGCCGGCATGCCGGGGTGGCGAACAGCAGCGCTCCTTCGAGGGCATAGTCCTCCTTGATCTTGTCCATACCCTCGACCCTCCTGCTTGCAGGTCCTACAAACGGGTTCTTCAGGCACTTGAGAGCCATCCCCTCGAAGGGGTTATCCTCATCCATCTCATCCCAGTAGACCCGGTAGGTCTCGCACAGGGGTATGCCCACCTGGTGGTTTTTAAATGTCTCGAACACGTTTTCCTGATAGACCGGAAACCATGCAAACCAGAAGATTCGATGCGATTCCTTTCGGCTGATGCCCTTTGCAATCTTCTCTTTGATATCATGAATGAGCTGCTCGTCAAGCATCTCCTTTACCGTGGTCCCGCTGAACAGATTGCCGTGCAGGGAGTAGCCGATCATATCCTTGGGGTTCATGGGCATGGGTCTGGTTTTTAAGAGTTCGAGGATCTCGATCTGGAGCCTGCGGGAGTAGTTGGATCTGCGCACCGACTCTCTGAGCCTGTCCTTGTCAAGCTTCCGCCCCGTTATCTCACCCAATTTTGTGGCCACTTCCCGTAGCTGGTTTTCCACATAGCGCACCGCGTCCCTGGTGATTTCATGCGGAACATCCAGGAAGAACGATTCCGTGTTCCAGAGATAGGAGAGGAGATCGTTCGTCTTGCCTTTGCCGTCACAGTAGAACGAAGTAGTCATCAACAGATCGGGCCTGGGGAAGCAATTCTTGTAATAACCGCCGAGAACTGCCCGGTGAAACGAGCACATGTCCATGGTATACCCCCGGCCTTCAGCCTCCGTCATCAGAGGTACACCCTGGTTCATGGTGGTCATCAAGGCGCCTGCCACTTCGAAATCAAAGGGCACTACATCGAACGCGGCCAGGAGTTCCATAGGGAATGCATACATGGATGTATAGATCACTTTCCGACCGGGCTCATATGCCTTGAGGAAGAGGCCGAACCATTCCCTGTACCACAGGGGGAGAAATCTCTTCTTTTCCTTCAGAGCCGTCTCCATCATCTGTGTCATACCTTCGAGCATATCCTTGAACATATCCGTTCTCCTTCACCCCAGCATCTCGAGGAACGCTTCGACCTTGATCCGTGTCTTTTCGCTGTCCGAGAACTCGTAATCGTTCTCCAGAACAAGACACCTGGCACCCGTGGATTTGACCGTTTCCTGAAACAGCGGAACATTATAGCTCAGGTTGTCGCAGAACTTCACACAACTGATGATCACCCCGTCGGCCATGGTTCCGGCAACATCACTTCTAAGGCGATCGATCTGGTCGGCAATGCCCATCATCCGGGCGCAGGACGGTCTCTTCAGATAGCGCCTGGCAAGGGCGTCAAAGGGGTCTTCTTTGTCCTCTTCCACCATGAGCTCATGGTGCCTCATACCGAAGCAGGTATTGAAACCAACGATCTTGGCCCCGGCGGCTTCAATCATGGAAACCAGTACGGCCTTGTTCAGGATGTTGCCCATGATAAGGATCCTCGGTCCGTTCTTAGCGGATGTACGCCCGGGATGTGCACGCTTGTAATCTGCAATAGTGTCCGACAACGCACCGGGCTTAAGGCCTGTATTCTCCTGCATGAGGGAGAAGACCTCAGCGCCGCTGAAGCCGTCCCGACCGTCTTTCAGTGCACTGAATACATCCATCCAGGATGAACGGACCTTATTAACCTGCCTGATGGCTTCATTCAGGCCTTCACCTGTCACCTCGGACCCGCCGGGAACCTTCTCCAGTCTTAATGCGAGTCTCCTGAGCCCTGAACTGAAGAGATCGATGGATCCCTGGTCTCTCTTTTTCGGGATGTCCATGAATAGTGCGACAGGCTTGTCCACACGGGCGTTCCAGAGATCAAAGAGTTTTCTCATGGCATCGCATGAGTTTGCAAGGATAACGACATCGTGATCTGAAAATGCTCCCTTCGCCGCATGGGAAAGGAGGTTCTTCACATAGCAGCAGGTATTCGGATGAATCAGGCCCTCCGCATCTGAGCTGCGCCCTTCGGGTATGAGCCGTTCGGCCTTGAACCCGGCTGCTAGAATAATCTCCACCGGCACATAGCTGCATGCATAACCCGCTTTCCCCAAGGCATTATCGCCCATGGACGCCTCCTTCACGGCCTGTGGTACCTTTCATCATGAAGGAACATATGTCCCCTGTCGCCTCACTGTAGGATATTGAGACATCATGGGTAAAAACGGATGTTCAGGTTATCCGATAGAATTAAGAGAAATTGCCTTGAACCTGGCGGAAGGATTGAATCAAATCAGGCAGGGACATCTTGAGATGTCCCTGCCTTAACCTATTGTTTATCGAGAGAAATCTTACAGACTCCCGTATGGGTTGAAGGTTGACTCTCCCTTCAGGATCAGATGAGAGTGCAGATCGATCAGGAGAGGACGACTCACCCCCTTGACGTTCTCCAGCTCATTGATCGAGGAAAAGGGACCGTGTGCATCCCTAAAGCTCACAATGGCCTCTGCGGTCCGGCCGTCAACATACGGAAGCATCTTCAGCTCCTCGACGGTTGCGGTGTTGATGTTCAATGCCCCGGAGCTTCCGTCGCTTATGGCCACAGCATTTGCATTCAATCCGACCAATCCGACACCGAGGAACAGTACTGCCATCGCCACTATATATTTAAGATTCTTCATGACCTTATCTCCTTTCAAGTTATATCAACTGAACGACTTGTAGGGATGGCCGGATACGGAGTCAAGGTCTGGCCCAAAAAAAATATCGCAGTCTGCTAATGCATGAGAAAGACCGGGAAAATAATTCCCTCTTGTTCAATTGTTTAAAAGCATTGTTCATGAGAAGAATCCACATATCACCTTGTCTTCTTGTATGGTAAGATTATTAAAAGAATCCATATCGTTGTGAGGCGAGACATACAGGGGAAGTGACCTATTAAAAGGAGCTCATATCATGAAAAAATCTGATCTGATCAAAGAGATTGCCGGGAATATGCACATCCATCCTGATAAAGCCGAAGCGGTGGTAAATACGATCCTCAATGCCATGGCCGTAAGCTTAAAGAAGGGCGACCGCGTCGAGATACGAGGCTTTGGCCATTTTGACGTCAAAGACTACAAGGCATACACAGGAAGAAACCCCAGAACCGGCGAAAAGATCGAGGTTAAACCCAAACGCCTTCCCTTTTTCAAAGCCGGCAAAGATCTAAAAGAACAGGTTAATGCCTCGAAGCGGACTACATAAGGGGATAGCGAGCTTGAGCGACCCGGACAGCAACCAGGATGAAATCTTTGACAAGTGCTCTCAGTGCAACGGCTGCATCCGGTGCCAGGAAGAACATTGCGTGTACAATGCCCATGGGAATCCGGAAGAATGCCGTATGGAGATATGTACCTACTGTGAGCGGTTCCTGCAGAAAAAGAGACTTTTCCTTAATAATGTCGGTTAGAGGGTTCACCTTGACTGCACCAGAGAAGACGCCGTACGTAACGATACCATGATAAAACCTACCGATGTGCCCCTTGATTTTGGTGTTCCGGTAGAGCGCCGCAATACCGCAAGCCTCAAGTGGGACAAGTACAAAGGGAAGGATATCCTTCCCCTGTGGGTGGCGGATATGGACTTCAAGGCCCCTCCGGCCGTTGTTTCCGCGCTCCACCGGCACGTCGAGCACGGTGTCTTCGGTTACACCCTCCCACCCGACGACCTCCTTGAGACTGTTTTGGACATGCTTGAACGCATGCATGCATGGGTGGTAAAACCCGAGTGGATCGTCTGGCTGCCGGGTCTCGTGACCGGGCTGAACGTCGCCTGCCGATCCGTAGGGGAAACAGGCGACACGATAATGACCACCATCCCGGCCTATCCGCCCTTTCTCATCGCGCCTGTCCTCTCTCAGCGAGCACTTGTCACGGTGGCCCATCCGGTCGACGGTGCCCGGTATGTCTTTGACTTCAGCGGCATAGAGAACTCGATCACCGAGAGGACCAGGATGTTCATCCTCTGCAACCCGCAGAACCCCACCGGACGCGTCTTCACCCGTGATGAGCTTTTGCGGCTTGCCCGTATCTGTCTCAACCGCAAGGTGATTATCTGCTCCGACGAGATCCATTGCGGGCTTGTCCTCGACGATGACAAGCAGCACATAGCGCTTGCCTCCCTTGACGATGAGATTGCCCGGAACACCATCACCCTCCTTGCTCCCAGCAAGACTTACAACCTGGCCGGCCTGGGATGCTCATTTGCCGTCATACCCGACCAAGGGCTCCGGTCATGTTTCAAGAACGCCATGAACGGCATCGTTCCGCATGTCAATGCCCTGGGGTTCACCGCAGCACAGGCTGCATACCGGGATTCCGAAGCATGGCGGCTGGCCCTTATCGACTATCTCAGGGGAAACCGCGACCTTGTGGAGGATTTTGTCCTACAGACACCGGGCCTGGGTATGCACCACGTGGAGGCCACCTACCTCGCCTGGATCGATTGCAGGGAGCTGGGCATAGACAACCCTGTCTCCTTTTTCGAAAACGCCGGGGTCGGCCTCTCGAACGGCACTGACTTCGGCGCACCCGGCTTTGTGCGCCTCAACTTCGGCTGCCCGCGCAGTATCCTGGTCGAGGCCCTCGGACG
>DATKLV010000165.1:0-6062 GCA_035542255.1 Desulfomonilia bacterium
CTCCCCCTGAAGGTGGAGAGGGGATCCCTCACTATAATGCTCGATGCTTTACTCCACTTCTCCCCATGCTATTGAGAGAGCATCATAGTGATAATTATCCTATTCCGTTTCTCAATCAAGATGATATCGAGGAGGCTAGGAGGGGGGCGACGCAGGTGTACATAAACAGTACATCGAGGAGCCACCTGAGCCGACACAATTCGGCAGGATAGCCGAATTGGACGTCCCGAAGGGATGCCTTTAGGCGAAAGCCATGGATGGCTTGAGTCAAATTTTCGCAGGATAGCGAAAATTGACGCACTTTACGTGCGCCCGAAGGGCGAAGGGCATGGATGCCCCGAGTCAATGAGAGCGCTTGATTGAGAAACGGGTTTACACCTCGATGGCATCCCCTGCGATGAGCTCTTCGGCCGTGATGGCCTCGGCCATGATGGTGCCTATGGTCCTGGAAAAGTGCGCCGGGTCTTCCACCTTGCCGCCTTCTGCAATGAGAGCCAGATCGAAGAGGAGCCGGGCATAGTCCTTCAGGACCTGGTCCTTCCTGTTCTTCTCGAACACGAACTTGATGTTGGCAACGGCCGGGTGGTCAACATTGATCTCGAGGATTCTCTTTGCCGGCTCGGTCTTCTGCCCGGTGGCCTTCATGATCCTCTCCAGGTAGGGGCTCACGTCATAGGTCTCGCCGGACAGGCAGGCCAGCGAGTCCTTCAGGTGAGTGGACGCCTTCACATCCTTGATTCGGTCTTTCAGCTCTTCCCTGAGGAAGTCGAAAAAGTCGCCGAATTCGTGCTTCTTCTTGTCGTCGACCTTGCCGAGACCGAGGTCGCCCTTCTCCGCGCTCATGAATTTCTTGTGGTCGAATTCATGCAGGACCTGCACGACAAACTCGTCGATGGGGTCGGTCATGAGCACCACCTCGATGTCTTTCTCCTTGAGGCGTTCCAGGTGGGGGCTGTCCAGCAGGGCTACGGGATTCTCGCCGGTGATGTAGTAGATGGCATCCTGGTCCGGCTGCATGCGGGACGTGTAATCAGAGAGAGAAACGTGACCGCCTTCGGACTTCGTGGTCTGGTATCTCAGGAGCTTCGCAATCCTTTCCCTATTGTCATGGTCGGTGGGGATGCCGACCTTCATGATCGACCCGAACTCGGCGTAGAACCGGTTGTACTGCTCCTTGTCCATACTGTCGAGGAGATCCAGGATGCGCTTGATGAGGTTCTTGCGGATATTCCTCACCAGGTTGTCCTGCTGGAGTATCTCGCGGCTGATGTTAAGGTTCAGGTCCGGCGCATCCACCACGCCCTGCACGAAGCTGAAGTATTCGGGCATGAGCTCCTTGCAGTCATCCATGATGAACACGCGCTTGCAGTAGAGGTGTATCCCGTGCCTGCGCTCGCGCATGACAAAGTCCATCGGGAGTTTCGAGGGGATGTACAGCAGGGCGTTGTATTCGGTGGTGCCTTCGAACTTGATGTGGAGGTGTGTGAGCGGGGGGTTCCAGTCGTGGCTTATGTGCTTGTAGAACTCGGTGTACTCGTCCTCGGTGACCTCGGACTTGTTCCTGGCCCAAATGGCCTTCATGGAGTTCAGTGTCTCTTCGCGCTTCATCTTCCTGGTCGTCTCGCCGATGGGCTTCCCCTCGCTGTCCTTGAGAAGCTCGGCATCCGGGATGGGCTCGTCGCGCTCCGCGTCCATGAGAATGGGGTAGCTCACGAAATCGGAATGGCGCTTCACCACGCCCCTGATGGTCCATTCGTCCGTGTAGTCGGGCTCGCCCTCGCCCGGCTTTTTGAGCTCGAGCGTGACCGAGGTGCCCCTTCCCTTCTTTTCCGTCTCTTCAATGGTGTAGGAGCCGTCCCCAGTTGATTCCCACTTGGTCGCAACTGCGGCACCGGCGGTCTTGGTGACGAGGGTAACCTTATCGGCCACGATGAATGAGCTGTAGAACCCTACCCCGAACTGTCCTATGAGCTCGGGTGAGATACTGTCCTTTTTCTTCATGGCCTCGACTGCTCCCAGGAAGGCCTGCGTGCCGCTCTGAGCTATGGTACCGATGTTCTCAACCACCTCTTCGTAGGTCATGCCTATGCCGTTGTCCTCGATGGTGATGGTCCCGGCCTTGCGGTCGGGGATGATCCTGATCCTGAATTCCGTGTCTCCTTCCAGGATATCGGGCTCGGTCTGCGACTTGAACCTGATCTTGTCTATGGCGTCCGAGGCGTTCGAGATGAGCTCCCTCAGAAATATCTCAGGATGCGAATAAAGCGAGTTGATGATCAGCGTCAGTACCTTCTGTACTTCCGCCTTGAACTGATGCGTCTCTTTCTTGTGCTCCATGGCTGCTCCATTTGTTCTCATGTATAAATTCAAATATCATTGGATTACATAGGCATTCTGATCTCAAAAATCAAGACATTGCATTATCAGAGGTGAAGGTATTAGGTATTTATCGTTTTAAACAGGAACGTTGCCGTTTCTCTTTTCAGGGCACAGTCATAGTATTGACTGTAATTGAAGCCGACTTCCCCTTGCAGGCCGTGACTAACTTCGTTGAACTACACCTGTGGGGCCGTGCGGTCTCCCAGAACAACCTTGAGCACTGCATCCAGGTCTGCATGGTCCCCGGCAAACCTGTTACGGTGCTGAAAGAGTATCTTGTCCCCTGGGCCCATGACAAAGACGCCTCCCTGCTGCCAGCGATCGCCGTCCGTGCGACCCTGGCGGAACCCTTTTCTCATGACCTCTATGCCTCTCAGCAACGCCGATGGGCCCAGAGTCTTCCAGAAGCCGCGTTCGAGCTTGAAGGCCCTGTATGCGCTGAGGTCCTGATTCACATACAGCTCGCCGGTGAAATCGAGCTTCTTGATAAAATGCCCGGCGCCCTCGGGGCTGCCGCTTCCTATGGCGACCATGGGTATCCCGGCCTCATTGAGTCTTCCCTTGATATCCATGAGGGCAGCAGCCTGCTGCCGTGCGAACATTCAGCCGAAATGGCGCAGGAATGCCAGAACGATGCGCCTGAGAGCCCACAGCGATTCCAGTTCCACCATATCCTCTTTGAGAGTCTCCACCTTTACACCACTGATGCGGGGCTTCAGCTCGTCATAGGTCATTTTCCCGCTCCTGCGCACCCGGCATGAAAGGGGCGACATGCAGCTCCGGGCTCGACTTGCACTCCTGCTGTCCTCTACTGCGGAGGGAAACCCTCCGGATTGACAATAAACCACACGTCTTTGAAACCCTGTCCATTCGTATCGCCCTTCTTGGCGTCTCCCGACCAATAATAAAGCGGATAACCCCTGAAGGTTGTCTGTTTCTTCCCGTCCTCCCGCGTAATGGTGCCGAAGTCGTCCTTGGAAATGCCTTTGGGCGGTTCCACCTTTTCACGGAAGTAAAGAGGCCACTTGTCGACACAGGCGCCCGAACAGGCACTCTTCCCGGGTGAATCTTTCTTGAACCAGTAAAGCGTCTTGCCTTCGGTATCCGTGAGATACTTCCCCAGCCCTTCTTTTTCAGCGATCCTCACTTCATGATGCATGGCCATGGCTGCACCGGAAAAGGCGACCAGGCTTACAAGCACGGTTAAAACAATATGGTATCTCTTCATACCCCATCTCCTCCCGTTATTCCGATTTAAGGCCTGCACCGGCAAGCACCGTGCATATTCATGATGTGCCTGCCAAGCCCATGTCCGCGCTTTATTAATATCCTTCCCCATGGAGAATCAAGGTCTGCTCTTTCCCGGCGGGGAGTCCATGACCATATAATAAGAAGAATACATTCTCAGTCAATGAGTTACCCGTGCCATTGGAGCTGGCGGGGGAATCCGGGTTTAAGTCTGTATGATTGACGCCGGATGATTAAGATATAATACTGAAGATATACTACTGAGAAGAACAGGATTTTAAATACGGACCGAGTACGATCATGAAAGACCAGTACAAGGCACTTGAGCTCTTCCACCCCCTCATCCGGAAATGGTTTGCAGAGCGGCTGGGCGCACCCACCGACATCCAGGCAAAGGCCTGGCCGGTGATCGCCAATGGGGCGCATGCCCTGGTTACGGCACCCACGGGGAGCGGCAAGACGCTCACCGCTTTTCTCTGGGCCATAAACCGCCTCGTTACAGGGGCATGGGGCGCAGGCCGGACGCGCGTCCTCTATGTCTCGCCGCTCAAGGCACTCAATAACGATATCCGGCGGAACCTCACCACCCCTCTGGAGGAGCTTGCAGCATACTTCAGGGAGGCGGGCCAGGCCTTCCCGGACATCGGCGTGCTCACGCGCAGCGGCGACACACCTGCGGAAGAGCGGCGTAGGATGATCAGGCGACCGCCCGAGATCCTAATAACCACACCCGAGAGCCTGAACATCATCCTGAGCTCACGCAGCGGACAGTCCATGCTCACCGGGATCGCCACGGTCATCCTTGATGAGATCCATGCAGTGGTCGGAACCAAGCGGGGGACGCACCTGATCACGGCAGTGGACCGGCTGATCCGACTTGCGGGCGAGTTCCAGCGTCTCGCACTGTCCGCCACGGTGAAACCCCTCGAGACGGTGGCCGAGTTCGTGGGAGGGTATGTGCAGACAGGTGGTGCCAGGTCGGAATACTATGAAAAACGCAGGGTCGAGATCGTCAGATCCTCGGACTCGAAGCGCTATGCAGTGGATGTCCGCTTTCCCCGGAATGCGCGGGATCATCTCGTGAACGCCTCCTGGTGGCCGGTGCTCGTCGAGTCGTTCCGGGAGATCATCAAGGCCCACCGTTCGACCCTGCTCTTTGTCAACAGCCGCAGGACGGCGGAGAAGGTCACACGACTCATCAACGAGGGCGAGCCGCAGGAGCTCGCCTATGCCCACCATGGCTCACTTTCGCGGGAGATCCGCCTGGCCGTGGAGCAGCGGCTGAAGAACGGAGAGCTGAAGGCCATCGTGGCCACGAGCTCGCTGGAGCTCGGGATCGATATCGGCTATCTCGACCGGGTTATCCTTATCCAGACACCGCCCGCCATCTCGTCTGCGATCCAGCGCATCGGTCGCTCGGGCCACCGCGTGGGTGAAATGAGCCGCGGGCTCTTATACCCTACCCACGGCCATGATTTCCTGAACGCCGCGGTCATCGCGAAAAGCGTGACGGACCAGGACATCGAATCGGTCAAGCCCGTCGAAGCGCCGCTTGATGTCCTTGCCCAGGTGATCATCTCCATGGCCGGCATAGGGAGGTGGGACGTGGATGAACTCTTTGCCTTCATCCGGACCAGCTACCCCTACCGGAACCTCACGCGGAGGCAGTTCGACCTCGTACTTGCCATGCTAGCGGGCAGGTATGCGGACACGAGGCTCAGGGAACTCAAGCCCCGCATCTCCCTGGACAAGCTCGATAAAACGGTCCACGGCAAAGAAGGCGTGCTTCGTCTGATCTACCTCTCAGGAGGGACTATCCCGGACCGCGGCTACTATGATCTGAGGATCGAGGAGTCGCATGCCAAGATCGGCGAGTTGGACGAAGAGTTTGTCTGGGAGCGGAGCATCGGGGACACCTTCACGCTGGGCGCTCAGGTCTGGCGCATTAAGAAGATCACACCGAACGACGTGGAAGTGGTCCCCACAGATGCCAAGCCCGGCATATTCCCCTTCTGGCGTGCAGAGGACATGAACCGGGACTTCCATTTCTCGGAAAAGATCCTCCTGTTCCTGGAAAAGTTCAATGTCCGACTCGACGAGTCATCCCTGTACGACGAGTTCCTGCATGATTACTCCATGGACCGGTTTGCCGCCGACGAGTTGGTGAATTTCCTTAAGCGGCAGCGGGAGGCGACCGGAGCAGATCTTCCCCACCGAAGTCATTTGCTCATCGAGCATTTCGAAGACCCGCAGAACATGTCGGACAGGAAGCAGGTGATCCTCCACACCCTCTGGGGAGGCAGGGTCAACCGGCCCTTCAGCCTTGCGCTCCAGGCGGCGTGGGAGGAAAAATACCGATACCACCTTGAAATCATCCAGAACAATGACTGCCTCCTGCTCATCCTGCCCCATGAATTTTCCGCCCAAGACATCTT
>DATKLV010000166.1:0-8520 GCA_035542255.1 Desulfomonilia bacterium
CCGTCAATCCCCGCTATAAGACTCTCTTGGACAGACCATGCTACCCGGACGTTCTATCCATACCCGATGACTTTGATCTGGCCATATACTTCATCCCCGCCCCGGACCTCCCCAGGACCATAGAGGAATGTGCGAAGAAGAAGGTGAAGGGCATCATCATAGAGTCCGCCGGGTTCGCCGAGGTCGGCCCCGAGGGGAAAAAGCTCCAGGAGAAGAGTGTTGCACTTGCAAGGAAGAGTGGCATCAGGCTTTGGGGCCCCAACTGCATGGGGCTTCTGGATGCACACACAGGTCATGTATTTTCATTCATGCTGACCGATATCTGGCAGACTCTGCTGAAACCCGGCGATGTCTCCATGACCGTCCAGAGCGGCATGCTCTCCGCCGGGTTCCTTATGATGATCCTCGAACGCGGAGGTCTTGCCATCAGCAAGATGTGCTCCATCGGCAACAAGTGCGATGTAAACGAGACCGAGCTCCTGGAGTATCTCATCAATGACCCTGCAACGCGTGTCATCGGACACTATGCGGAATCCATCACGGACCCGAGGAGGTTCATTGGTCTTGCATCGGATACGGACAAGCCCATCGTGCTCCTGAAGGGCGGCCGCAGCCCCGGCGGAGCCAAGGCGGCCATGAGTCACACGGCGAGCATGGCCCGCGACCATACGATCCTGCGTTCAGCCATGAAGCAGGCGGGCATCATCGAGGTTACGGACATCACCGAGCTCATGGATTTCCTCAGGGGTTTTTCCAAGACCACGAGCTGCCGTACCTATGAAGACGCAGGAACCGCTGTGATAACCTTTTCCGGAGGCGGCGGAATCGTCACATCGGATCTTCTCTATGAATCGGGATTGAACCTGGCGGAGCTGAGCAATGAAACGCTTCTGTCCATGAAGGCGGTCTACCCACCGTGGATGGACCCTGGAAACCCCGCCGACATCTGGCCCGCCATCGAACAGAGCGGCATCGAGAAGGTATACACCACGGTATCCGACGCCGTCATGAGAGACGATCGGGTGGACTCGGTCATCATCCATATCTTCACCAGGATGGTGAGCGGCCCGATGTTCAAAAACCTGGCCGCTCTGAAGGACGAACTCGGGAAGCCGGTGGTTGCCTGGCTTGCTGGGATCGGAGAGGGGCTCAAATCAATGAGATCCGACCTCGAGGAGATGGACATCCCGGTTTTCGACGAGATGGGCCGTTGCGTATCGTTCCTGGCTGCGGCAAAACAGCATTTTCAAAGACGCGGCAAGGTCCGCTGCAGACTTTAGGGGCATCGCAAATCATACTATGTTCGGATATTATCCATGCAATGACCTGGTCTCATAGCATGTATTTCAGGTTCCCCTTTTTGAGACTGTGTCACTAAGTCATCAATGCGAGTAACGCAAATCAGGCTGTGCTCGATATTATCCATGGAATGAACTCCATTCCGATCTATAGAGGATTTTCGGGACCCCTCACCCCAACCCTCTCCCCATGGGAGATGGGGAGAGGGGATTAAAGCATCAAGCATCATTATAAGGAATCCCCCTCTCCACCTATCAGGGGGAGAGGACCGGGGTGAGGGGTGATTTTTAGTTCAGATGCACAATGCATCTTTCTTAGTCATTCAATAATTCAATTCGACCGGGTGACTTTTCTTTTTGATCGTGATTGTTCGTTCGTCTCTTGATAAGATCTTCTCGTTTTGAATCAAGTCGCCTAGGGCAGATCCCCCCCCCTGATAGTCGGAAAGCTGCCTTCAAGCCCGCGTGACGGCACGATGTAGTGGCATCCGATGGAGACGCGGTTCCTCAGCGCAGCCTCAGCAACCATGATGGCTGACTGGGTACCCTGGAAAAGGCTGATGATATCCTTGGAAACCGGGGTCTCCTTATAGAACTCTTCGAGCCTCAGATACGTATGGCGCAGGTCCTCGATGGCTCGCTTGAGCCGGGGCGCGGTGCGCACGATGCCGACATAGTTCCACATGGTGTTCTTGATGGCCATCCAGTCCTGTGCGATGAGCGCCGGGTCCTCATTTTCCACATTGCCCGTCGGGATCCAGTCCCGGGCCGAGCCGAGCACCTTGTGGCTCACGGTCTTGCCGGCATTGATCCTCTCGGTGATATCGATGGCTGCGTAGTATCCCCACGTGAGGCCTTCCAGGAGCGAGGTCGAGGCAAGGCGGTTGGCTCCATGGAGTCCGGTGCAGGATACCTCGCCTACTGCATGAAGCCCCTTCAGGGAAGTACGCCCCCGTACGTCCACATGCACCCCGCCGCAGAAGTAGTGTGCTGCAGGGACTACAGGCACGGGCTCCTTTGTGATATCGATGCCCGCACCCTTGCACGTGGCATAGATGGTGGGGAACCGGTTCGGGATGTCTTCTTCCACGAAACCCGCTATATCCAGAAGGACGTGGTCCTCGGAATTGTGGATCATTTCCTCCCATATGGCTCTTGCCACCTCGTCCCTGGGTGCCAGGTCCTTGAACTCAGGGTTGTAGCGTTCCATAAAATACTCACCCTGCAGGTTCCTGAGCCGGGCCCCTTCGCCGCGAACGGCCTCTGAAATAAGGAATCTGCGGCCGCTGGGGATGTAGAGCGTGGTGGGGTGGAACTGCATGAACTCCATGTTGATCATGCGCGCGCCGGCCCGCTGTGCCATAACCATGCCGTCACCCACCGTGCCCTTCTCGTTGGTGGTGTGCAGGTAGATGTCTCCGAGACCTCCGGTGGCGAGCACCGTGTCCTGTGCCAGGATGGCCATGACCTCCTTCTTCCGGTTCAGGAACACATACGCGCCCATGCACCGGTTGTCGAGCTGGTAGGATGCCTGGATGTCCGTGGAATGGTGATGCAGCGTGATGAGGTCGATGGCAGTGGCCTCGGTGATGATCTCCACGTTGGGGTGTTCCTTCACCGCCTTGATGAGGGCCTTCTCGATCACCTCGCCCGTGTTGTCCGCCGAGTAGAGGATGCGGTTGACGGAGTGCGCTCCCTCCCGGGTGAGGTCGAAATCCTCGTCCCTCGCACCGGTAAGATGCGTGAAATCAACCTTGAGCTCGTCGATGAGCATCTCCTTGACCACCTCGGGCCCCCTGGTGGCAAGGAACTCTACGGCCTCCACCGAGTTGATATCCCTGCCGGCCCTCATGATGTCGGAAATTAGCACCTGTGGCGTATCACCGTTTCCCCGGTACACGATCCCGCCCTGGGCGCGGTTGGTATTGGTTGCATAGATATCGGACCGTTTGGTGATGAGGCATACCTTTATGCCCAATTTCGCGGCCGTGAGTGCACATGAGGCTCCCGCAATCCCCGTGCCGATGACGAGGCATTCGGTCTCTTTGCGCGTGATGCTCATGTCTATATCCTCAGCATGGCGTCAAGTGCCTTTTTGGCGTCTTCCATGATGGACCGGGGCAACTCCACCCGCCCTTCGCCGGTCGTCACTTTCAGCAGGGTGCCGGCCAGCTTCGGCAACGTTATCTTTGCCATGTCATCGCAGTATACCTCTTTGAGAGGGATCACTTCAACACGACCCGTATTCTTTTTCGCCACCCGCAATACCAGGTTGGCCTCGGTACCCACGGCAAGCAGCTCCCCCTTTGGCAGTGATGCAATGAAATCCAGTATCTGGGAGGTGGAGCCTGTCGAATCGGCGGCCCTGACCGTTGCAGGGTCGGTCTCGGGATGCACCATGACCTTGATGCCGGGGTATCTGGCACGGACCCTTTCCACATCGGCCACGGTGAATTCAGGGCAATGTACGGGGCACCAGCCCTTCCACAGGATCATAAGGGCCTTCCTTATCCCGGCCTCCTCAAGACCGCCGACGGGCAGGCCGGGTTCCCAGGTGACGATCTCTCCATCAGGGATGTCCAGGGCACGGGCGGTGTTCCTGCCCAGGTTCATATCCGGCATGAAGAAGACCTTCGCGCCCTTTTCCAGGGCCCAGGACACTACTTTCTTTGCATTGGCAGAGGTGCATACCGCCCCCTTGTGCCTTCCGCAGAAGGCCTTGAGATCGGCCGATGAGTTCACATAGGTGATTGGGATCACACTGCCGCTTATCCCGGAGATCACATCCCAGGCTCTGATCACATCATCGATCTTTGCCATGTCAGCCAGGGGGCATCCTGCTGCCTTTTCGGGGATGAACACGGACTTTGCAGGTGCCAGGATGGCCGCAGTCTCGGCCATGAAGTACACACCGCAGAGCACGATGGACTGCGCCGATTCTATCTGCGAGGCCTTCCGGGCAAGCTCCAGAGAGTCACCCACATAATCGCTGAACTCTATGATATCGTCTTTCTGGTAGTGGTGGCCGAGGATGACCAGCCTGTCTCCCAGGTCTTTCTTAACCTTAATGATACTGTCACGTGCTTCCTGGTCAGTCATTGCTCCACCTCGATGACCATGGATATATCGAGCGCCTTGACCGAGTGGGTGATGTCGCCCACAGAGATGTAGTCGACACCGGTCAGGGCCACTTCCCGGACGGTATCCAGGGTGATGCCTCCCGAGGCCTCCAGCGGAATGCGGCCGTTCACCAGGGCCACGGCAAGTTTCATATGCTCAAGGGAAAAGTTGTCGCACATGATCCGGTCCACCTTCAAATCGAGGAGCGTCTTCACATCATCGAGGCCCCTGGCCTCCACCTCGATGGGAATGCCCGGAAAGGTCTTCCTCACCCTGCCCACCGCTTCCGTGATGGAACCTGCAGCGTCGATGTGGTTGTCCTTGATGAGCGCCATGTCAAAGAGCCCCATGCGGTGGTTCTCACCGCCGCCGGAGAGGACCGCCATCTTGTCGAGCACACGGTGGCCGGGAGCGGTCTTTCGCGTGTCCAGGATGTGCGCCTTGGTACCTTCCAGATGCTTTACATACTCTGCCGTCCTGGTGGCGATGCCGCTCATGCGCTGGAGGAAGTTGAGAGCAACCCGCTCGGCCTTGAGTATCCCTCTGGCAGGCCCGGTGATGACGGCCAGCTTCCGACCCGGGCAAACAGCCTGTCCGTCCTGCACCTCGAACACGCAGATAATACCGGGGTCGGTGAGCGCAAAGACCCTTTTCGCCGCCTGTACGCCGGAAATGATGCCCTGTGCCTTGGCCTTCAGGGCGGCTCTGATGTTGCGGCTCTCGGGGAAGATGGCTTCCGTGGTGATATCGGCGCCGTCCTCATCGAGGGCCAGTTGAATGATATCGTCCATCAGCTCAGTGATATCCACGGCAGAACTCCTCGATCAGAGCATCCACTATCCCGTTCGCCTTGTCCAGCTCTTCCTTGTTTCCGAACAGGGATGACAGGCTCACGAAGACGGCATCATAGGGGGAAGCAGACGCATCCAGCGATGCATAGTCGATGCGGGCGATGTCGTATTCCTCCCCCACGAAGTAGTACTTGCCGAATCGTGGACGGGTCGTATCCCGGAACGGCCATGATACCTTCAGGCCGCAGTAGCGCCTGACGACATCCAGAAGCGAAGGATTTGCCCGCACCTTCCTCACATCCAGGGTCTCTCCGAGCCTGTTCTGAACCTGCGCGAAAAAGGTCTTGACGAAATCGATGTCCGTAACGGCGCTCCCGTAGAGGTACCAGTCGTCCAGGGCTGCCATGAGGACCCCTGCCTCATTCCGGTCGAGCTTCTGGTAGCTGGGACAGAAATGGCCTTTGCAGATGTCCCTCCCGTAGAAGCTGATAACTCTCAGGTCTTTGCCGCAGTTCGCCAACGGATGGAGCATGCAGCCGACACGCCTGGAATCCTCGTCGAGGAATCCCACGAATTCGCAGGTGTAGATCGTGGCATAGATCCTCTTGTTGTTTTCCCGGTGCCTTATGATGTCCTGGTAGTCTTCAAGCGCCAGCAAGTTCTCCCTCACGCGGGCAAAGAGCTTCGTGCGGTTGGTGAAACGCTTCAGCAGAGAATCCCTGGTGTTGTCGGCATAGTTGTAGATCCCGCAACAGGCTGCGCATGATTTGGATACATCGGGCTGACAGAGGTGGATGTCGACCATGCTGAAAACCGCTATTTTACCGAAATAATGACATCAGTGCCGTCAACCCCGATGGTATAGATCACCTCTTCATGGGTGATGGTATAGAGCTCGCCTATGCCTTCTTCTACCTGGAAAGCGCCCTGGCCTATGAGGTCGTCCAGGATATAGTGAAGGGCCATGAACGTGATATCGTCCTCGATGATGATGTTGTACATCTGCTTCCGGTGCAAAAAGGGTATCTTTTCAATCATAGGAGTATCGTATTATCACAATCTCAAAAGACGATGAATACAATCTTTTCTCTTGTCCGTCATTGTGCCCGCAGCGAAGCAATCCCAAGATCAAGCCCGTCATTGCGAGCAACGCATATCGAGCGCAGATTGATTTGCGATGCTAGCAATGACAGTTTCCGGACGGCAACAAGCACCATGTGATCGCAGAACAACATTTAACCGTTTCCTATGAGGGTCTTTTAATGTTAAATAAACAGACAAGATTTGAACTGTTAATCCGCCTAAACGATTTGGGTTCATCAATACTATGGGGAGAGTTGCTCATGACGGACACAAACATCAACCTTCACAAGCGCCTTCGCGCCCTTGCCGACAACCTCTGGTGGACATGGCATCCGGAAGTGATCAGCATCTTCACCGACCTGGACCCGCATCTATGGCGCGAAGTGGAACACAACCCGGTCGCGTTCATGAACCAGATCACCCCGGCACAGGTCGAGGAACGAGCCTCCGAGCTGGTGCTCCACAGCCGGATAAACTACGCATTCCGCAGGCTCAACGAGTATATCGACATGCAGAAGACCTGGGGGGCGATACACTGCGGCAATCTGAACAACCGTCCCGTGGTCTATTTCTCAGCCGAGTTCGGGCTGCATGAATCGCTGCAGATCTACTCCGGAGGGCTGGGCATCCTGGCCGGGGACCACCTGAAGAGCGCATCGGACCTGGGCATCCCCCTGATCGGGATCGGGCTTCTCTACCAGCAGGGTTATTTCAGCCAGCGCCTGAACAAGGAAGGCTGGCAGGAAGAGAACTACGTCAACATAGATATCGGCAGACTTCCTCTGCAGGAAGTTTTGGATTCAAGCGGGCAGCCCCTGGTGATACGGATCGACACAAGGAGCACGCCGCTGCTCGCCCGCGTCTGGCAGCTGCAGGTGGGACGGATCAGACTGCTGCTGCTCGACTCCAACGTGGAAGGAAACTCGCAGGAAGACCGTGATCTGACCTGCCGCCTGTACGGCGGCGACAACAAGCTGCGCATCCGGCAGGAGCTGCTGTTGGGCATCGGAGGTGCACGGGTCCTCCAGGGGCTGAACATCTTCCCGGGGGTGCTCCACCTAAACGAAGGGCACAGCTCATTCGCCATCCTCGAAGAGGTTCGCCGGATCATGGAGTACGACCAGATCCCCTTTTCACGCGCACACAGGCGTGTGGCGCTGTACACCGTATTCACCACGCATACGCCCGTGGCGGCAGGGCATGACAGGTTCTCACCGGAGCTCATCGAGGAGCATCTCGGTCTCTTCCGGGAAAGGCTCGGGCTTTCCCACGAAGAGTTCATGTCTCTGGGCCGCGTCAAACCCGATGACAATTCCGAGACCTTCTGCATGACGGTCCTGGCCTTGAAGAGCTGCCGCAGGGCCAACGGGGTATCGGCCATCCACGGCACCGTGAGCCGCCTCATGTGGAAACCTCTATGGCCCGAACGGCCCGAGTCGGAAGTGCCCATCGGCCACATCACCAACGGCGTGCACGTCCTTTCATGGCTGGCGCCCCAGATGTACCAGCTGTTCCAGACGCGCCTCGGCCAGGACTGGGCCACGCGCATGGTTCACCCGGACATCTGGGAGAATGTGGCGGAGATCGACGACGGGGAACTCTGGGAGACGCATCAGAGCCTGAAGATGCGTCTTATCCGCTTTGTGAGGCGACGCCTGCAGATACAGGCCGAGCGCTTGGGGCAGCGCGATATGCTGAAGCAGATCGAGCATATCCTCGACCCGGATGTATTGACCATCGGCTGCGCCCGCAGGTTCGCCACGTACAAGCGGGGCGACCTGATCCTGTCGCAGCCCGAACGCCTGGCGAAACTGATAAACAACGCCCGCCGCCCGATCCAGATCATCTTCGCCGGCAAGGCGCACCCTATGGACAACGAGGGAAAGCTGCTCCTCCAGAAGATCGCCCAGCTCAGTTACAGCAAGAACTACCGGAGCAGCATCGTGTTCGTGGAGAACTATGACTACAACGTGGCACGCCACCTCGTGCAGGGGGTGGATGTGTGGCTGAACACGCCGAGAAGGCCGCTGGAGGCATGCGGAACCAGCGGACAGAAGACGGTCCTGAACGGCGGCCTTAACCTCTCGGTGCTGGACGGGTGGTGGAACGAGGCATACGACGGGGAAAACGGCTTTGCCATAGGCCACGGCGGCATGCACAACGACCTGACCGTGCAGAACCAGAGGGACGCCGACTATCTCTATGAAACCCTCGAAAATGAGGTCATA
>DATKLV010000167.1:0-2770 GCA_035542255.1 Desulfomonilia bacterium
CGGTAAACCCCCGGGGAACACCACCGGGAAGGCCTCCTTCGGGATGCGGTGCCTTGCTGAATATGTGCCTGATGATATCCCGGTTGCGCTTGCGTACCTCGATCACCTTATGGGCGATCTCCTTGCCCACCTTGCCGATCACGCCCAGGATATTGCGCTCCTTGGGGTCGGCATCGGGTCCTACGATAAAATCAGGTGCTGCGAGGAAGAAGAAATGGATATAGTGATCTTCGATGTAAAATGCATTGAACTCGAGCTCCCTGATGAGCCTGGCGGCAGGAGTCGGTTCCACACTATAGAGATCGTCAAGGGCCTTGGTGGCTGCCATATGATGCGCTGACGGACATACGCCGCAGATATTGGGGACGATCCTGGGCATCTCTTCCACCGGCCTGCCGATACAGAATCGTTCGAAACCCCTCAGCTCGACAACCTGCCAGTACGCGTCCTGTACATTTCCCTTATCATCGAGGAATATCTCGATCTTCCCGTGTCCTTCAAGCCTGGTTATGGGGTCAATGGATATCTTCTTCGTCATTTCGCTCACCTCGCGCTCTGGGGCATTTTCTTTTTCAGGGACACCGAAGGAAGACTGAACCGGTAGCAGTAACCTGCCAGATCGGCGATTCCCTCAACAGCCTTTGCTGCATCCGATTCGGTCTCGGCACCGAGAAGCGCGGCAAGGCCCGAGATAAACTTGCTTCCTGCATCGCTTATGCCTTCCACCGGGCCGAAACATCCCCTGCAGGGGATATTGATCCGTAAACAAGTCTCTCCGCATCCGGAACGGATGGCAGGCCCCATGCACAGGATCCCCTGGGCCAGAAAACACTTCTCAGGGTCCGCTTCAACGGCATGGATCCTCTTGACCTCGCTTATCTCCATCTTTATCGGTTTGGACTGGTTCCTCGGGCATGTGTCGCACAAGGGTTTGCGGGGGGCAAGGGTCGCTCCATGCGGCGGAAGCTTGCCCTCGACAACGGCGAACACTGCATGGGCGACAAGATCGGGAGGGGGCGGGCACCCCGGCAGATAGTAGTCGACCGGGATGATCCGGTTCAGAGGGTATACCTGCTCATAGAAGTCCGGCAATGTCAGCTTGTGTCCGTCGAGGGTAGTTTCAGTCTGCGGGAAGTTTCCCTTGGGGTTTACCACAGTGGGGGCATCCCGGTAGACCCAGTTGAAGATGTCCTGCTTGCTCCTGAAGTTCGCCAGTCCCGGGGTTCCTCCGAAACATGCGCACGCGCCAAAGGCCAGCACGAGCTGCGACTTTTTCCTGAGCAGCTTAGCCATCTCTTCCTGCTCAGAGTTCCTCACCGAGCCGTGGATAATGGACAGGGTTATGCCGCCGTCTTTCATCTCCTTTATGCTCTTGTACTTGAAGTCCATGGCTACGGGCCAAAGAACGATATCCACAGCGTCGGCCACCTGCAGTATGGCTTCGTTGAGATCAACAATGGTTTCGTCGCAACCACCGCATGCAGTCAGCCAGTAAATGGCAACCTTTGGTTTCTCAGACATACCTGCTCCTTACCAATTAATATATTAATCTGACACGATTCTTCATATTCCCGCCCTCAGCTTACACCGAGGGGCTGACGGGACCGAGTCTTGCAAGGCTCTCACGCATCTGTTCTATCATGGAAGGGATCTGCTCGCCTTGGGGGTCCATGTCGAGTTTGATCATCACCCTTTCGGGCTCGATGCCGAATTCCTTCAAGGTCTTTCTCAGGAGCAGCACCCTTTTGCGCGCCTGGTAGTTGCCGTTCTGAAAATGGCACTCTCCGTCCGGACAACCCAGGATGAGAACACCGTCGGCACCTTTTCTGAAGGCATCCATGATATATGCGGCATCAACCTTGCCGCTGCACATGACCGGGACCACCTGCTCGATCTGTTCGTAACTTTTCTTCCCGTTAAGATATCCCCAGCCGAACTTGCATGTGAAGCATACAAGTTTCGGTTCATATACTGCGCTTTCTTTTGATTTCTTCATCATGAGGCCTCCTGCAGTTTTGAAAAGACAGACGCGATACGGTCCCCCATATCGGATCCGGTGAGCTGCCTGGCCTCTGCCGGACAGGCCGAGACGCACATGCCGCATGCCTTGCACCGGTAGATGTCCGTTGCCGAGATGAGCGACCCGTCCTCCTGTTTCAGGTAAGCAGATCCGTAGTGGCATGAGGAGACGCATATGCCGCATCCGCTGCACAGGTTCTTGTTGATGACGACCGTGGGTATTTCTTTCTGGAGACCTATGGAGACGCATGCCTTGCATGAGACGCAGGGTCCGCAGCACAGACACCGTTTGGCTTCCTCTATGGCCTCACCCAGCGTAAACCCTCGTTCAAAGAGCTGGAAGTGCATGCGCTTCTCAGGAGGTATCCAGACAATATCCGGTTCTTCTTTATAAGCCTGATCCTTCAGCTGCGGGATATCAAAGGCCTCTAACTCCCTACTCCTTCCCGACGCGATGTCCATGCCCTTGAGGTAGCGCTCGATTGACTCGGCCGCATCAATTCCGTCTTTAAGCGCATCCACCATATAACCGACGCGCCTTACATCACCGCCCACAAAGACCCATTCTTTGCGTGTGCTCTGGAGTGTGAGCGGATCAACTGCGAGCCTGCCGTTTTCATCGAGCAGGTTCTCATGCTGGAGGAAGGCACGGTCGGGCCCCTGACCGACCGTTATGATGAGGATATCGCCGTCAACGGTCATGACATCAGTGCTGTCGAACGCCGGGTTGAACCTGCCCTCCTTGTCGAAT
>DATKLV010000168.1:0-3036 GCA_035542255.1 Desulfomonilia bacterium
TCGGCGACACGAAGGATTGCGGCAAGGGTGCTCACGATCAGGCGGTCTTCCTGGGGGAGGGCGGCATACTGTTCATGGCGGGCGGAGGGTATTACCTTCCGGTGATAATATGCAATGAGCGCAGTCATCATCTGCTCGCGCGGGGAAAGGGGGAAGAGGTCGGATGCAAGTATTTTCTCCATGGAGTGCTTGTGATGGCCGCGCAGGCTCTGGGCCAATCCGATGTCATGGAGGAGTCCGGCACAGGCGAGCAACGAACGCTCATCAGTGCCGAGTCCATGCAGCTCGTGCATACAATCGAAGATGGCAAGGGCGAGATTGGTCACCTGCCGCGCATGGTTTTCCTCGAAACCATGTGCACGCCCGATCTCCACCGCAGTCCGCACACAGGTGTCGTAGTCTGGTGATTGCGGGGTATTATGGCTATATGCACCGCTCATGGCATTCAGGGTTTGATGCAGCTCATTCCATACCGGTTTGTGTTTATCCCAGAATGTGATGAACTCCCCATAGCGCTTATCTCTATTATTATGCCGTTCTTGAGCAAGCTGCTCCAGACCGCTTTTCAGCCGTGCTATCCCGCGGATGTGGCCGTAATATTTTTGAGTACGCAGGCGTTCCTCATCCAGAAACTGCGGCAGGTAAGAGGTCCAGACATCGCAGTCATGGATGTCGCCGAGCATCTCCTGGACGGCCTTTGTGATCTTGATAGGCTTTTTGAGCTTGTCCGGGTACAGGGGAGCGAAGGTTTCCATACTGTACCTGAGGTGTTTGGCGGCAATGCGCATGCGGTGAAGCTCCGTGATGTTTCCGGGGTCTCTCACGGAAGACTCGAAGTCGAGCACCTCGGTGAGCCTTGCAAAGATTTCGATCCGGGCGAGCTCATAGGGGGAGGGCGAACCTTCATCCGGCGTTCCGGCGGATAAGAGTGCATAGAATGTTTTCTGCATCTCCGGCAATACGGAGCTCTTTTCCGTGTCATCAAGCACGCGGAGCACCTGTTTCTGTAGCTTCCTCCTATACTGTGAAAGTCTGAGGAGAAGGCGTTTTATGCCCGGCCGGTGCCGCTTATCCTGTACATGAGCAAGGAAATCCTGCACGAAGATCATCTGTACATCGGTGTCCCGGGCCTCACCCAGGGCCTTGGTCAGTTTCCGGATCATCCTGCTGTAATGCTCCGCCTTCTTGTCCTGCAGGCACCCGGCGAAGATGGCCAGTCTGGTACGAAGTCTGCGGGATGCAACGCGCATGCGGTGCACATACTCGGGGTCTTCCGCCCGGCGGACCCCTTCGATCTCCTTGGTGAGGTCATGGAGCTGGGCAAGAAGGGCTTCGGCGCCGAAATTGACACTGGTAGCAACGTTTTTCACGTGCCCGGACATTACTACACCCAGGACCCTTTGCGCTGGAGCAGCCAGAGTTGTGAGTTCACCGGTTCCTCGTTCTCAAGAGGATACAGCCTTTCATAGCTGCCGTCGGCATTCAAGCGGCGAGCCTGGACGTTATCCTGCAGATGAATCCCGAGGATTTTTTTCAGGAGGACCTTTTTGATGTTACTATCTTTGACAGGAAATAAAATTTCCACCCTGCGGTCGAGATTGCGCGGCATCATGTCGGCGCTCCCGAGCAAGATTTCGTCTTCCCCGCCATTTTTGAAATAGTATATTCGGGCATGCTCGAGAAAGCGACCCACGATGGAGGTGACCGTGATGTTCTCGCTGATACCCGGCATCCCCGGCCGAAGGCAGCAGATCCCCCGTACATTCAGGTCGATGCGCACACCGGCCTGGGACGCACGATAGAGGGCTTGGATGATTATCGTATCCACCAGGGCATTCATCTTGAAAGCCAGGTAACCATCACCGTTTTTTACCTGTCGCTCGATCTCTCGTTCGATACGTTGCATGATCTCATTGCGCATGCTGCTTGGCGCCACGAGGAGCGAACGATAGTCTTCCTTGGCCGAATATCCGGTCAGGGCATTGAAGAGGTCGGATACATCAGCACCGATCACCGGGTCACAGGTGAAGTAGCCGATATCGGCATAAATGCGGCTGGTAATGGTATTGTAGTTGCCCGTGCTCATGTGGACATAACGCACGATGCGGTCTTTTTCGCGGCGTACTACCAGGCACATCTTGGCATGAACCTTCATGCCGACAAGGCCGTAGACGACATGAACACCCTCATCTTCCAATTTCCGCGCCCAGGTAATGTTGATCTCCTCATCAAAACGTGCCTTGAGCTCCAGGAGCACGGCCACCTGCTTACCCTCGCTTCTCGCCTCCATGAATGCATCGAAGAAGGGAGAGTTCTGTCCCGTACGATAAAGCGTCTGCTTGATGGCGAGCACATCCGGGTCCTTGGCCGCCTGCCGGATGAAGTCCACCACCGGGGTAAAACTGTCATAGGGGTGGTAAAGAAGGATATTGCGTTTTCTGATGAGGGAAAATATATCCTGGGAAGAAGTAAATATCGCAGGGAGGGCCGGTACAAGGACCGGGTCCTTGAGGTCCGGCCGATCTATCTTGGTGATCTGCATAAGATCGGCCATGCCGATCATGCTGTCGGTGGTATAGACGAGGTAAGGCTCGAGTTTAAGATTTTTGATGAGAATGTTCCGGATCCTTTCGGGCATGGTGCTTTCGACCTCGAGCCTGACCGTTATGCCGAAGTAGCGCATCTCGATCTCTTCCTCTATGGTGGTCAGGAGGTCTGAGGCCTCGTCGACCTCGATGTCGATATCCGCGTCCCGGGTTATCCTGAAGGGATACGAGGATTCGACCTCAAGGCCCGGGAAGAGAAGGTTGAGATTGTTGGCGATCACCTCTTCAATGGGTACCAGGCAATATACCTGGGGTTTGGTCAGGATTGTGATATCAGATCCGCCGGCCTCATCACCGGGGAGGTTGAGAAAACGCGGCAAGGTGTCGGGCACTTTCAAACGCGCAAAATTGTCATCCCCTTCAACATTCTTGACCACGACAGCCAGATTAAGGCTCAAGTTGGATATGTGGGGAAACGGATGGGCAGGGT
>DATKLV010000169.1:0-4379 GCA_035542255.1 Desulfomonilia bacterium
ACGCCTTAGGTCCCGGAACCGAATCATACAGATTCTTCCCATGCTGAAAAGGGATGATTTCATCATCCACGCTGTGGATGACAAGCACAGGGACATCCACCTCTTTAAGATAATGCCTGGTATCATAGGCATAGTTTGCCACAACCCATGAAGGAACCCAGCTCATGCGGTCATGGACGAGATCCTTCAGCGATGTGAACGTCGATTCAACAATGACGAGGCCGGAATGGTGTTTTGCAGCAGTCCTGGCTGCAATCGCACCCCCGAGGGACCTGCCCCAGATAATTATCCTATCAGGGGGAATCTTCCTTTCCGTCACCAGGTAATTCCAGGCCGCATCTGCATCCGCATAAGTCCCTTTCTCAGTCGGAGAACCCTCGCTGTTCCCATATCCGCGGTAATCGAAAATCAGCACATTGAGTCCCAGTCTGTTGATGATCAGAAGCGTATCAAGACAACCGGAAACATTCCCCCCGTTGCCGTGACAGAACAGCACGGTGCCTCTCGCCTGCTCAGTCGGAACCCACCAACCTGATATCTTCACACCATCGGCTGTTATGATACTGACATTCTCATAATTCAGTTTCGCATTTTCAGGTGTATACCTTACTTCATGTTGGGGCTGATAGATTACGTTCGATATGCACCCTGGCAGGAAGAGCGACATACTGACGAGTAAGGCGGCGATTGTCCTCTTTTGCTTGAACATACGTGCGCGCTAGAAAAACAGATTCCAAAGAACCTTCACTTCCGTCTGATAGAACTCCCGTGTTTTCTTTCGGGAGAAATCCACCGAAATGCTCTGATCCGTATTTAACGTAAAATTCTGTCGCACTGCTGCTTCAAATGCATTGTACGTATCACCAAGGCAGTAATAGAGATCTTTCACAGAGATATGCACCTTCCAGAAATCGTTTACATCCCTGATAACACCGATCGATCCTCCGGCACCAGCTGCATAATTACGTTCCAATGCCCCACCTACGTTCAGGCCTGTCTCCAGCATCATGTACGTCAATCCGGACAGGGCATTCTCATAAGCTAAACCGCCACCAGGGCTGATCTCATAGACCAGGTGCTTCTGATCATCATTCCCTACGATCCGTGTAAAGCCTGTTTTTATCTTCCATGAGATGGGATGAAAGAATCTGTCCCTGGGCGTCAGGGAGAAGATATCGATTACATCCAGGCTGTCCAGGGTAAGTTTACGATGCCCAGTATAGTACCTCAGGGCAATATCGCCGAAAATGAGCTGCGCCCCTCTCAGATACCCATTATCATTGTCCATCAGATCATGATAGGCAGGCCTGTATCTGATTTCCTGAAACCAGGCATCACTCTCCATGCCTGTCCCGACGGCAAATCGATTTGAGTGGTGCCCTTTTTCCGGGGGTATTGGTGCCGGGATCTGGTATGACGATTCATCTCCGGATATGCCCAGTTGACTTCGCTGCTGCAGTATCCTCAGGAGACGTTCCTGATATGTTTCCTCTGGCAGTTCATGTTTGGAAAAGCGGTATTGGAGATACTCGCTGGCAAGCTCGTATGTCTTCATCTTCTCCTGATCCGGGATGTCAGAGCTGTTGATGGAATGTTCATCGACCTCTCCATTCGCCATTGCCACAGCCCTTTCCTGTCCTTGTTCGGAGATGCGTGAAGCCAGGTATTTGATCTTTGTGGTTCTAGACGGCCTATAGACGACACCCGTGACCAGACCCTGCTTCTCCACCATCCTCACGGAATCAAGCGGTATCATCCATCCATGGAACTGATCGGTTAGTTTTAAGGTCGGGCGTGCAGCTTCAAGGAGAAATAAGAGGACATACGAGCAATTCTCGTCAAAGAAATAGTAGTCGGAGGCAATGGAATCCATTTCATAGATATGCAGCATCATCCTCCTGATTTCCGGCTTCGTCAGGTTGAGGGGATATTCCCAGATGTCCCGGTGGTCGATATCACTGTATTCCTGCAATTTGGCGTAATAAGGCAGAACGGAGAAATACCCCGGATATAATCCAAACAGTCCCTTGACGGCGAATAGAGGGCCGAAGGTTTCGTTGGTAAAAGCCGAATAATTGACAGCGTAAGCAAGAAGTTTGCTCTTGTTGGCTGTCTCAATCGTAAGGAAGGTGTGGCCGAACATCGATGCAGGGCTGTTCAGGTGTTCGGTGGGAAAGACAAGGATTACCGATTCCGGTTTCATATTGTTCATGAAGTTCATAAAGGGGTGACACTCGGAAAGGGGAAGCAGTCCGGGATCTATGTTCAACTTATCCCTTATCCAATCATAGCGTGCCGCAAATCTGCATACTGCAGATTTCTTTTCCTTATCCTCTTCGATGAAGAATGCCCGGATCGTGGCGTCCAGCTCAGCCTCAGGATTTGTTTTGCCATCAGGTGCAAGGAAGAATTTCGGGTCGTCTACAAGGCTCTTATAACCTAATATAGTGGGTTTGTAGTGCATCAGGGTATGCCAGTACAGGTCTTCATAGAGCTTTTGTTCATGAGCTGCTGCCAAAAGCTCTGAAAGATAGGGTGAATCATGGGCATAAACAGGAAAGATGCAGAACAGAGAACAGAAAAGCTCGATAAAGAAAAAGGAGATACAGGACCTGACCTGCCTGTACCTCCTTTCTGATTCGTTGAGTTCCAAACCCTGCTACATCAGTGCTTCGATGTTTTTGACCACATCAACACTTTTTACCTTTGTGGACGGATAGATTCGTGTGAAGTTGTTCTGCAGCTTTGAATAAAAATCGGTCCTGGCTCCTTCAGGCACATCCATGAGGACGGCCAGTGTGTTCAGGTATTCTCCCCGGCCTTTGGAAATGTCATTCGCCAGATTGTCCATATTGTCGGCAACATAGTTATTGATTCTCTCATGGCTTGCGAATTTAGCCGGCTTTTCGCATTCCAGTGTGCCGGAGGTGATGCCGAATGTCTGGTTTCCGCATGTCCCATTGGTTGTCACACCGAGAACCTGGAAAGCAAGGCCGTCATTACCCTTCATGACCAGGGTACCGAGACCGCACCCGATATTTTTCTGATTGGCGGCTAAACATACCACGGGTAAAGCGATAAAACTCACGAGTACAAAAGCCAGTATGGTTCTTTTCATCCTTATTCCTCCTCTCCGTAGTTTTGATCGATTATCTTATAAAGCTCTACCTCTAGTACCTAAACTGTTCTCCTGGTATTTCATGCAGGTAAAAAGAACACAGGGTTATATATAAAAGGATGATGAACCTCAGTCAAGCCGGTTATCTGATGATTACCGGAAGAAGAGAACGGGATTTATCGCCTTATTGTTGCACTCCGCCCTTTTTAAGGGCATTCATGCGGTAGATGAAAGCCAGGAGCTCAGCCACTATCTGATATAGCTCCTCAGGGATCTCTTCATTGATGTCCAGGCGGTAGAGCGCTTCGAGCAGGGTGGTATCCTTTTCGATGGGGATCCCGTGCTGCCTGGCCAGGGCAAGTATCTTGTCGGCCACGGCACCCCTGCCCTTGGCAGTGACCTTGGGGGCCGCGTCCTTTCCCCTCTCGTATTTAAGGGATACCGCCTTCTTGCTTTTATCGTCTTCCTTCATACCAGTACGTCCACCCCCGTGCGCTGCGCCGAGAGGGGATTCTTGCGCACCACCTCGATGCCCGTGACCCCGTAGGGACTAAGGCTCTGGCCGAGTTCTTCCAGATGCGCCTTCAGCAGGTCAACGACTTGTGCCGAACCTGAGGAGATCTGGACGGATATCCCTTTGGCGGTCATCGAGACAGTGCTCTCGACAAGACCCAGTGCATCGGTCTCCACTTCAAAATGGAGCCGGTAATCCCGGCCGTTCCTTTCTATAGTCACCTGTGCCTTGCCCCGGGAATTATCATCCACAAAGGGGATCAGGAGGTAGGCAACCGTGTTGGGCGGAAGCTGAGCAAAGCCTTCAACAAATTTCAGAGCAGCCTGTACGGTCGGCATATCCTTGGTCGATTGAGCTTCGGACAGGAACTTCTTGATTATCTCTTTTATCTCGAAGCTCTGGATCGGGGCATCTCCAAATCTACCGGCTATCCGCTCGACAAGACTGTCCAGCACCTTGAGAGCGGTCTTGGTCTCAGGCGATGACTCGACGGGCTTCATGACTACCTTGGGATTTGTGGCCTGCACCCTCAGGTTCAGTATCTGACCCTCCATGAGATCGAGATTTGTCTCCACCAGGAGACGCTGGCCGAACATGGAGACCAGAACAAGGCCGTTTTTGGGGCTGGAAAGCACGGTAGCCACGACCAGCCGTCCGATGGCGAGAGAGGGGACCTGGATATTACCCTTGATAGTGATATCGCCGGTAACGACTTGGGCGGGAATGATAACCATGATTCTCTACGCT
>DATKLV010000170.1:0-4468 GCA_035542255.1 Desulfomonilia bacterium
TGACACGGTCATCACGATTGACCGTGACGACACCTGTGGAGATGGTGTTGAGGACTGTCACGATATAGCGTGTCCTCGCAGATATCTCGTTGTACGCACCCTCGAGATTCTTGCGTGACTCCTTAAGGTCATCCACCATGATGTTGAAGTCGTCCACCAGGATGCCCAGCTCATCGTTTGCGCTCACATCAATCTTGAATCCCAGATCCCCCTTGGATATCTTCTGCGTGCCTTCCACGAGCTTTTCGATGGGGTTGATGAGACCCCTGGCGATATTCAGAGCGAACCATACGGCCGAGAAAATCACGAGCAGCGTCACCGAGGTCAGGAGGATGATGTAGTTCGTCTTGATGGGGCCCTTGAGCCTCAAGATCTGGGAATAGTCCTTGAACGATCCCTTGATAATGCTGAGTCTCCCTGAAAGGCTCTCGGGAACATAGTAGTCCACCACGAGAACACCCACCACATCATTCGGGTTGAAGGAAGACCGGATGGGCACGAATCCCTCGATGATGTCGGCCTTGCCCTTGCGCACGATCATGGACATGCCTTTACCCTGCATGGCGGATCGCACAGTTCCGGATTCGGTGCTCGGCATGGCCTCGGCCTGGAGGGTCGGTGAGAGGATCTTGACCAGCTCCTCTCCCTGGGCCGAGAAGACCATGACGGAGGAAAGCCTGAACAAGGCCATCCTCTCCTTCAGCATGGCTTTCAGGATATTGAGGTTCTCCTCTTTGAGCAGCCTGCGCTCCGTGATCTCTTTTGATATGGAGCTCGCATACTGGATGGCATCGGTGGAGGCCTCCTGGTAGTAGATGTTCGCCACATTCATGGATTCTTCGATGGCGTCCTCCACCTCGTTGGAGAGCCAGCCCTCCATGCTCCGATTCAGGAAGACCACGCTCGCAAAGAAGAGAACCGCAGTGGGGATTATGGTGAGCGTCACAAAGGCGACCACGAGCTTGGTCCTGAGCCTGGTGCCGAGCACCCCTCTCCTGCGCTCGAGCATGAGCTTCACCACGTTGCGCGTCACCAGGAAGACCACGAGGATGAGCAGCACCACATTGATGCTGATCACCGTGAACACCACCGCATTGCTGGAAGGAACCAGGCTGCTCAGGTTCGTCTTGACAATGCTCATGAGCACCATCAACAAGATGATGGCTGCAACGATGATCATCTCCTTGGTCTTCTTTGACATGGACCCTACTCCTGTCCTTTCCGCCGCATATGTGCTATCTCTCCGGCAAGACGTATGTGCAGGGCATGGTTAGCCTTATAGGCATGGATACGGGCCTGAAGAGGCGCCTGAAGGGTCCACAAATCACCAAGGAGGTCCAGGACCTTGTGGCGGATGAATTCATCGGGAAATCGGAGGCCCTCCGGGTTTATGACACGGTCGTGGTCCACCACCACTGCATTGTGGAGGCCTCCACCCAGGGCAAGGCCCGCGGCATGCATCATCTCCACATCCTTCAACCTGCCGAAGGTGCGGGCCGGTGCGATCCGGTTCACATAGTCCCTGCCGTCGAACTGGAACCGCTGAAACCCTATGGCCGGCTCGGGAAAATCGATCTCGTAGGTGAGGCTGAATGGTCCGGGCTCAGCCTCGATCCGGGCACCACCCTCCTCGATGAGGATCGGGGCCGCAAGTTCGATAGGGGGCTGATCGAGACCAAGGGGCTCTATACCCGCATCCTGGAGCAACTCCACAAAGGGCAGGGCCGAGCCGTCCATGGAAGGCATTTCAGAACCTGTCACCCCGATATTGCAGTCGGTGATGGAAAGGCCGTACAGGGCCGACATGAGATGCTCGATGGTAGATATGGCTATGGTTCCGTTACCAATGGTGGTATTCAACCGGGTATCGACGACATGGGCGGGTGTTGCAGGAATTCTCTTTCCGCTGCTGATGAAAACAATGCCTTCCGCAGCCGGCTCCAGGCGCAGGGATACCGGAGCCCCCTTGTGTATGCCTGTGCCCTCGATGATCAGGGCTTTGCGAATGGTCTTTCGTTCCATGGCAGGTCCTAGATTATGTAAGGCTTAACCATTAGTCAAATCCTATTGTGTCCTGCACTATCGGACACTGTACAGCCCTGAGGCCAGGTGTCTCATATTTGACACGGCTTCATGAAATGCACTATAGAGCTATACCATGTTCGAACTCAGTCTGCCGCACATACTCTTGCTCCTGGTCATTGCCCTGTTCGTAATCGGGCCTAAGAACCTGCCCGATATTGCCAAGACCCTGGGCAAGATCTTCGGCGAATTCCAGAGGGCTGCCGATGACCTCAAGCACGAGATCCAGACTTCATCCCAGCCGCATCCGACCGACAATCCCCCCGAGCAGAAACCGCCGGATATGAAGCCCGGAGAACCTTCTGAGAGCAAGGGGGCTGAGCCGGCCTCAGCGGATTCAGCAACCCATACCGACAAGAATATCGATGCCGCCAGCCCGACAGCTCCACCCGAAAAGCCTTCCTGATAATCTTGAACGAGGGACCGCACGTGGACGATGAGAAGATGCCGGTAACCCAACATCTGGAAGAGCTCAGGTCGAGGCTTATCAAGTGCTTTGTCGCTGTTATTGCCGGGTTTCTCTTTTCCTATGCATTTGCAAAGCATCTCTTCAATTTTCTGATCCATCCTCTGATAGTGGCAAGCCCTAATGTCAAGCTCATCTACACTTCACCCCAGGAAGCCTTTGTCACTTACATGAAGATCTCTTTTTTTGCAGGGCTTTTTCTGGCAGCGCCGGTGATCTTCTACCAGCTCTGGAAATTCATCGTGCCGGGCCTCTACGATAAGGAGCGTACCTATGTGGTGCCCTTTGTGATGGCGGCATGCATATTCTTCATCCTGGGTGCATCCTTTGCCTTCTTTGTGGCCTTTCCCTTTGCCTTCAAGTTCTTCATGAGCTTCACCACGGACCGCATCGAAGCCCTGCCTTCCATGAGGGAATACCTGAGCCTGTGCATGAGCCTCATCATAGCCTTCGGCATCACCTTTGAGCTGCCGGTGATCATGTTCTTCCTCGCCAGACTGGGCATCGTGGATCACAAGAAGCTGAAAAGATCACGCAAGTATGCGGTCCTCATCATCGCCTGCGCAGCGGCGTTCCTGACCCCGCCCGACATGCTGAGCATGATCCTGCTCATCGTACCGCTCTACTGCCTCTACGAGCTCAGCATCCTGGTTGTGTACTTCACCAGAAAAAAGAATGCACCCGCGGAAGAGGTTGCGGGGTAAAATACTGTACTTGATGGTAAGCCGGGCTCATTGCATAACCCTCCACCGAATAACCCTTTCTCACCATAGAGCCTGCACTTCTGGTCCCCTCGCCCCTTGGGGGAGAGGGACAGGGTGAGGGGTGCATAAGAAAAGTATCCCGTGTATGAGAGCCTTAGTCTTAGAATGTAGGTTGGTTAGATCAAAGCATAACGAATTATATTTATTGTTACTTTCTTTTGATGCCAAAAGAAAGTAACGCAAAGAAAAGGCACCCCGTGAACCCGCCCTTCGGGTACGTTCACTCGCTTGGAAAATTCAGGCAGCGGCTAACTCGCTTCGCTCGAACATGAGCCGCTTTTTCCCTGAATTTTTCCTGCACTCGCTCACCGGGTTCAAAGGGGGAGAAAAAACCGGTTCCCTTTGCCATTCCGAGCCACATCGAGGAATCTTTCTTTGACTGGAAAATTTTGAGAATAGAGAGTATTTATCCAGAAGTGGAATAGTCATGCACCCCTGATCCCTCCAACTTACCACTCAGGAACAGCAGCACGCATATGCACTGAATATCCTGATATACTGCAATCGTGCTTCGGTTAACTAGTTACGGGCAGCAAAAGCGTAGTATAGTTATTGTTAGATTTGAAGTGAACCTACCGATGAAACAAGCATTTGTCTTCTTGGATATTGATCATCCAATAGTTGCTTGGGGTGCATACCGTGGGGTTTTAGTATCGGCAAATGCAGAGTATCAGCTACCTCAATACCCTGTGTCTATGATGTTTGCCGGAATTCTTCTCCACCAGAACAATACACGGCTCTGGAATGAACTCATAATTGAAAAACATCGTCAAGTGCATTTTCCTCGTTGCATCTCCAGGTTAACCGGCATGTATTTCTTTGAAGATATAGATACAGCGAAGCGTACCTACGGGTGGGGCGGACATTTTTCACCAGCTTTTCTGGCGGAGGTAGAGATTTATTCCACATCTGAAATTTTTCGCTATGATACCAACTGGATAACACATGCACCATTAGACCCAAGTGGAAGAATAAAAAACGAAGAATGGATACGAAATTATTGGTCCGGTGAGCAGTATCCGGGGAAGGCCCCTGTGTGGGAGTTGATCGTTCAGGGCAGAGCTGTCATTTGTGGCACGGACCTGCGTAAGCGGGCCTATGAAAACATTGTAAAGAAATATCCTGACGCCGTCTCAATTCTGGAACTCTCGCGAAT
>DATKLV010000171.1:0-7452 GCA_035542255.1 Desulfomonilia bacterium
CCCGTTCGGTTCACCGGAAATCGCCGCGGACAAGGTAATATTTGCTTCCCTGCATGCAATATTTTCCCGAACAGGCAGGAGAAGGGCACGACAATAGCCTGTAAAACCACCCCCTCGCTCCCTGGCACGGCAGATGCTGATAAAAGGTGCATACAGCCTGCAGGGGGAAAATCATGGGTGCGATCTTTGAAGTGTTACGTCATTTCCCGATAATAGCAACCATATCTGCGATTCTCTTTGCCATAGCGGTAAATTTTCTTGTCAGGTTCGTCAGGCCTGCCTTGAACATCCGAAAGGACCTCCGGGCTGCGGTTGGAAGGCTCGGGCAGATAAAGACATCCCCGGAGGTCCCTGCCGGAGACCTTGATGAGATATCCCGGTCCATGCTTTTCAACGCCCCGTTGACGAACAGTTGGCGGGAGTATCGCGAAACGCTCCATGAGCAGCGCATCCCTGACCCGTCAGGCAGTTGCAGGTCAGTGCGGTGGCGCTCCACGACCCTTGCAGAGACTTTCTTTACCGAGCAGGCCCTCGTGGACACCCCCTTGAAGACCGAATTCTACAAGCATCTGCCGGGTATTCTCACCGGCCTCGGGATAATAGGGACTTTCTCGGGACTCATTACGGGCCTCATCAGGTTCGAGGTCTCAGGAGACGTGGAACGGGTCCGCGCGAGCCTGAACGGCCTGATCCAGAGTGTCGGTTACTCATTTGTCGTGTCAGCCATGGCCATCACCCTTTCCATGATCTTCATCTGGGTAGAGAAATCTCTTGTTACCTCCTGCTACCGACAGGTCGAGAGCTTGTGCCGGCTTATCGACAGTCTCTTCGATGCCGGGGTCGGCGAGGACTATCTGGCACGCCTTGTCGCCTCGACTGAGACCTCGGCGGAACAGACTCAGAAGATGAATGACTCGCTCGTGGGAGACATCAGGCATGTCTTCACCACCCTGATCAAAGAGCAGATGCGTGCATCGGCCATGCTCAACAAACAGCTCCTGGCCGGTGTCGCACAGGATATCAGCGAGGGCATCAGGGTCCCCATGGAGCGGATTGAGCTTATGCTGAACGGGAAACGAGTCGACCCGGGCGAGGCGGTCGATGGTGCATTGTCCGATGCCATTGCCCTTTTCTCTGAACGGATAGAGGATGTCTTCGGAAACCGGTTCCGCGAAATGGGCAGCATCCTTCAAAAAACAGGCGAGGCAGTGGAATCGGCAGCCCTTCAGATGAACAGATGCGTCAAGACCATGCAGGAAGCAGGCAGAGGCACGGAAGAAGCCATGGCCGAACGAATGACCCGCACCTTCGGCTTGCTCGATGAGCGACAGAAAATAATGGACAGGTCCATGGGAGAGTTCGTAGCACAGACTTCCCTGGTGTCCGGCTCCCAGTCCGAGGCGGTTCATACTATTCAATCGACCCTGGGAAACGTCAGTGAGCGGATGGCAGCTATGGTGGAGCGGATCGAGGCCGGGTCGCGACATGCATCAGAGGAATTCGAAGCCCGCCAGGGCCGTCTCACCGAGCAGACGATCTCCGTCATTAGTGAGATCAATAACCAGTTTAAGACCCTGGTCGGGCAGATGCGGCAGGCAGGGGAGGCGGCCAGCCAAAGCACAGCGAGCCTTGCCTTGATGACAAAGGAATCCTCGGATATTTTCACTGCCGGGAGAGACGCACTGCAGAGCTCATTCAGCGATTTTACAAAGGCATCGCATGCGGTGAGCGCCACCCTGCAGGCTGTTCAGAAGGCATCGGACGGCATCCAGAGCATAGCGACCAGCCTCGTGCAGGCGACAAACGGGGTAAAGGGCATGCTGGACGAGCACAGGCACACGAGTGAAATCTTTGCATCCATCGTCTCGGAACTGAGATCCACCATAGAAAACGCCAGGCACGAGGCATCCATGACCTCCGAGATCATTGCGCGTATCCAGAATGCTGCCGGACAGCTGGGCCTCGCCCAGAACAAGGCAGATGAATATCTCCATGGGCTCACCGATGTCCTCGCCCAGGCGCATGCCGAATTCGCAGGAAATATCGAGCTGACACTCAGGAAAAGCAATATGCAGTTCCATGAAGAGCTCTCAAAGGCAGTTTCCTTGGTCTCCGGGGCAATCCAGGATTTCGGGGATATTCTCGATGCAGTGTCCGTGAAGGATAAAAAGCAATGCTGGGTATAAGCCATCATCAGAGACAACCGGCCAGGGACGAAGCGGAAAAACCTTTCTGGATCTCGTTTTCCGATATGATGACCGCTCTTATGGTGCTCTTTCTGGTGGTAATGACCGTAACGCTCCTGGCGGTCACCCGTACGATCTCCGAGGCTGAGTTACTCAAGGCGGCCAGGGAGTCTGACATCAACAAGCTTATGATGAAGATGAAAGAGGCATCCCGGGATTTCCCGGGCATCACCTTCAGAGGCAACACCATAGATTTCGGAGACCAGGCGCGTTTCGACACGGACAGCGACCGCCTCACAAACGAGCAGGCCAGGCACCTGAGGGCCTTTGTCCCGAACATCCTAAAAATCGCCCGGGACCCCCTGGGCAGGAAATGGATAAAACAGGTGATCGTGGAAGGCTACGCTGACCGGCGGGGAACCTATCTCCATAATCTTGATCTGAGCATGCAACGCTCCAGGAGGGTGCTCTTCACCCTGCTGGATCAGCCGGATCCCGGTGAAACGCCACTCGCCCCTGAGGACGGCCTGCTCATTCAAAGGCTCTTCCTGGTGGGTGGGGCGTCGTTCAATTCCCTGAAAAAAACCTTGGAGGAGAGCAGGAGGATAGAGCTGAAGCTGGAATTCATCGAGGCGGGGGAAGCCCGTCCCGGAGAGACGTCTTGCCGGCTCAAGGACACTCCTGCCACAATGATCAGCCATGAACGCACTTGAACTTCTCCGTTTGAAACTGCATCAGACATTTACCGGCACCATCCAGGACATCACGTGGGGACGGACCGACCTTATGAGCACGGTCCTTGAAGAAGTGTGCTCCGTCTTTGACACCTCTTTCGACAACACATCCAGGCGGTCCATAGGAAGGAGTTTGGTTGCATTCCGTGCATCTTCAAAGCTGCCCACTTTCCTTGACCTGAAATATGTCTGTTTCGGGATCTCACAGAAGAGCGGAGAGGACGGGTGGATCCTGCTGGAAGACAAAGGGCTCTTTGAAACACTCCTCAGAGAGGTGGACTCCCAGTCCAAGAGCCCGCGGCGCTTCCGGAAATGCTGCCAGGGGCTCATGGCAGGATATTTCAACTACGGCATCTTCAATAATGACATACCGGAGCAGGGCAGGAATAACTGGCTGAGCCTGCGCTCCTTTCTCCACAGCAACCTCCCGGTTGTCCGACACGCTGTTCCTCAGCTCAACTGGGTCACGGTCATCAGCGAGCACATGAACCTGCTCGAAGACGACCCGTGCGAACGCTATGGCGCATCCCTGGCCCACGGCGACTACTCCGAATTGAAATCCGTGTTCAGAGGGCTGAGCATTCCCCGCAACTCATGGGTCTGGGAGATGATAGTGCTCGCACGCATGAAGGCGATGTGCCGTTTCGATGACAATGAATTCAAAAAACAACTCGCCTATTGCCTGGCCATGATCAATGGAAATTCAGATATACTGCTCTCGGGTATTTTAAAAAGGAAATGCATCGCGCAGATTCTTAGACGATATGCCGGGTGCGCCTCGCATCCGGAAAACACCGCACTGAGGGACTCGGCTGTTACGCACCTCGGCAACCCATGGATCGATCGGGCGGCATGGGATGCACACGTGAAAGACGACGAGGCCCGGACTATGGTTGACCTGTGGCTGAAGCGCCGGTTGATCACCGATTTCTTTCAGGTGCTGGCCGGTGACAGGTCAGCCCACATGGTGCGTCTGAGGTATTGGCTTCGTTTCATGCCCAAGATAGAGGATATATGGATAGCACTCGGCCCTTATGCATTGAACCACCCCGGCTCGGTCTTCAGGGAATTCCGGAAGACAGCCAAGGACCGCATCCTTGCCTTGGAAAATGCAGGTATCGATAATGAGAACGCGCTCATCATACGCATCGGCGACTTCGTCTTTGTCGAGTTGGCATCATCAGAAGAAGCCTGCATGGTTTTCAAGAATAATGAGCTGCCCTTCGACCTGGACAAGAAATGGATCTACATCGGTTCCCAATCAGGATCAGGATTAAGGGTAAGGCATATTGCCGGGAAAAGCCCCTGCGAGCAAACCCCCATTCCCAAAGATTCTCCATCCGATCACACATTTCAAAGGCGAACCGGGCCACGGGGATGATGTAAAAGTTGAAGAATGATTTATGCGGTGGAGACGGCTGACGTGAACCCATATAAGAAGGTCAAAAAGAAGACGAGCCTGTACCGAGATCCCGGATATAACCCTTTTAAAAACAGCTAGAGCCGCGCACCAGACAGACCACGACAACTACGGAACCCAGTAAAAACCGGTACCACACAAAGGGCAGGAAATTCCTCGTCTGAACATAGCGTAACAGGAAACCGATACCCGCCATGCCGGTAATGAAAGAGACCAGCATGCCCACGATGAAATTCATGGTGATCACCGACGGGTGCAGGATCACATAGGGAAGCTTTATGAGCGCCGCACCGAATATTATGGGGGTGGACAACAGGAATGAGAATCTGGCTGCCCCTTTCCGGGTAAGCCCTGCCATCAACCCCGTAGTCATGGTGACGCCCGAACGGGAAACCCCCGGGATAATGGCCAGCGCCTGAGATACACCGATCAACACGGCTGATCTCAGAGATATGTTGCTCTCCTCAATGTCTTTGGTGCTTCTCCGGTCCGCCCAGTACAGGACCGCGCCCATGGCGACCAGCATGAATGCGATCAGTAGCGGGGCCCTGAATACCGTCTCAGCCTTATGCTCCAGGAGAAATCCCACAACCGCCCCCGGTACGCTGGCCAGGACCAGATACCAGAACAAGCGGCCTTCCTTGCTGCCGGCATTGCCGAATCCATTAATTATGAGCTGCAGCCAGTCTTTCCAGAAATAGATCAATACGGCGACAAGAGTGCCGATATGCAGGGCGATATCGAACGTCAGCCCCGGATCGGTCCATCCGAAAAGCCATGGGACCAACACGAGGTGAGCAGAGCTCGATATGGGCAGGAACTCTCCCAGCCCTTGCACCAGCCCCAGAACCATTGCTTGTAATAGAGTCACTTCATACCTTGTCCATCAGATGTTCAATAACCGGCCCTCCATCCGAGTCCATAAGCAGAATCACAGACAGAAGATTGAAACTCTGGAGGAGGGAGATTTGCCCGATGATATGCTCTCTACGTGATCTTGTACTTCTGAAGCAATGCGTAGAGCCGAGATCGGGACAGGCCCGATACCCTGCATGCCGTCTCGATATGACCTTTTGTCCTGCTCATCAATTCCTTCAGGTACTGCTTCTCGATCTCTCCAAGCGCCTCATCCCGAACCTCTTTCAAACTCGCGAGTGTCTCCTTCGCGTCCAGCACACAGGCAGGTTTATTCCTCTTTCCTGCCACGGTGCTCTGCTTCACCTGCACGTGTATGTGGTTCGGCAGATGCTTGGGCACCAGAATGGAACTTTCGTGCGCCACTGTCAGGGCCCTCTCCAGGGCGTGGATCAGCTCCCTCACATTGCCGGGCCAGCTATATTGCACAATCGTCTCCCTGAATGCCGCGCTCAGCCGCTTCGGCTTCATGCCGTATCTCCTGCTGAGACCCTGCATGTAGTGATTGGTCAGCTCCGGTATGTCCTCGGGCCGCTCCCTTAACGCCGGAAGATGGATCGTCACCGACTGGAGCCTGAACAGAAGGTCTTTCCGAAATCTCTTCAACTCCACCAGAGAGTCCAGGCTCTGGTTCGTGGCGGATATCACCCTGAAATCGCTCTCTACCTCCGTGGCCTTCCCCACCGGCCGGAACCGCTTCTCCTGCAGTATCCGCAAAAATTTCTTCTGCACCGAAAGTGGAAGCTCGCCCACTTCGTCCAGGAAAAGGCTCCCCTTGTGCGCCTGCAGCACGAGACCCTGCTGCGTCTTATCCGCACCCGTGTACGACCCCTTCTCATGCCCGAACAGGATGCTCTCCACCAGGTTCGGCGGCAGAGCGGCACAATCCACTACCATGAAATTCTTATCGCTCCGCAGGGAATTATTGTGGATGGCCCTCGCAAACAGCTCCTTGCCCGTTCCTGTCTCACCGGTTATCAGCACATTGGCATCGCTCCGCAGCGTCTTGCTCAGCAATGCCAGACATTCCTTCATCCTGGCGCTCTTCCCGATTATCCCCTCCTTCTCAAAGTCAACGCTTAACGAGGGTTGCTTGTTCCCCTCATGATAGAGAACCACATCCTTCAGGAGCTGCGCCAGGTCGTTCTTTGAAAAGGGCTTCTCCAGGTAATCCCAGGCCCCCCGCGAGAGCGCCGCCTCCACCGACTCCGGGTCCCCATAGGCCGTAATCACTATCACCTCGGGCCTCCCGTCGTTCTGTGAGATCTGAGGCAGCATCTCTATGCCGTTACCGTCCGGCATGTGCACGTCGAGAAACACCACATCGTACAGATCCTTTTGGATCGCCTGGAGTCCTTCCCTGAGGGTAAATGCCGTGGCGGGCTCGTAGCCCAGTGATCTCGCTACGTTCGCAATGGAACTGCATACCAGGTTGTCATCATCGATTATGAGTATCTTTTCCCGACTATCCATGCGCACTCGCGCATGATAGATCCTTTCCCCCTCATTGTAAAGAAATCTTGGGGCATGACTCGTCTGAGAGCCTCCGCGCGGCCCGGATCGTGGAATGTCCCATTGCTGAGGAATATGCCCTTTTCTGCAGACTGTTACTCTTTGACAATGATCATCCCGGTCATGTCTTCATGGCCTTCACCGCAGTAATAATCACAGTGGAACGGGAAGCTGCCTGCCTTATCCGGCACGAAACGGACCTTCGTTATCTTTCCCGGAAAGATATCCGCACGGAGTCCCAGCTCAGGGCAGTTGAAGCCGTGATGGACATCCAGAGATGTCAATTCCAGCACAACGGGCACACCCTTTTTCAGGGTGACCTCCTTGGGTGTGTACTCAAATTTCTGAGCGGTTACCTTGATCGTCTGCTCGCCCTCATCCGCATGTACGGAATATTCTATAGCAGTCATGATTAAGGCTGTCAGGGACATACCGACAATCATCCATGATAAATTTACTACTATCTTCCTCATGCTAGCTCTCCTGTATGGGGTATTCATTCAGCACGCATTCTTTCTTTGCGATCTTGGCTTCTACACTACGAAAGCCGAGTCCCTTGTATGGTGCGGAAGGATCCCAGGGAACCGGGGCACGTTTCGGGACAGATCCGGGTGCAGGCAGGGGGTACATCAAACCTTTTGCCGCATGATGGGAGATGTGTCCGGTCATATCGTGATGTTCCTGG
>DATKLV010000172.1:0-7901 GCA_035542255.1 Desulfomonilia bacterium
CTATGTAGATATTCCCCCTGCTCTGCATATATGCCATCTTTATTTCGTTGCGATTATTATCAACATCTCTTGATGTTGTCCATTGCCATTTTCCGAGACACTATTGACTATGATATTGTACTTCATTTATTCCTTGACAAGCATCATGCTTGTACTATTTTAATCTCCATTGCACTGTGCACCATCCTCTCCTCCTTTATTTAGTGTTTTCATTGCAATTCAATGAAATAGATCTCCTTCTCGATGCCTTTACCGTTAACGACAAGGAGGGCATAGTGGAAAAAGGTGTGAGCCTGGTGGAATTGCTCATTGCAATGTTCTTATCATCCATACTCCTCTTGATCCTGTACCAGTTCAACCAGATGTCGAGTGCAATGCACAGAGGGCTGCGGGAAGAGTGGTATTGCATGCAGTCACTCCGCCGAGCCTCTCTGCAGTTGAATGCCGATATCGTTCAGAACGCGTGCCTGCTTCCCCAGAACCTGAAGATAGCCGTGATGAATAACCACCTCTTTATTGCAGGTATACCCGTTACCTCAGAACATCCCGGCATCCGATTAATAGAGAACAACACCCCTCCATACTATGCCCTCATTATGTCATCGGCTGCCTGGGGCGCTGTTCTCGATACTATAGACATGGATAATGACGGCCTCCCGGACTTCTGGGCGGACCTCGGCATGATTACCGACAGCGGTCCCTGCGTGATCTCTCACAACTACTCACGAGGCAGCAACAATGTTTTCATAACATTCTGGAAAATTCCTATAGGCGGTGACCGGGCAGTGCCGGCTTTCCATTATGAGTTGAAGGACGATGGGCTTTATCGAAACAATCAGCTCCTCGCTGAGGCATTAGTCCTGTTCAACCCGAAGATATCAGGCAATGAGCTCACCATTGATATGAGGTCTCAATACCATGAAACACAAAAAAAGCTGTTATTATCATACCCCATCCAATGAGCAAGGGTTGGTCCTGGCTTTTGTGCTCATGCTCCTGGCCGTAACCCTGGGGCTCACCTTGGCCAGTGCATCCATGGTCTTGTATCACCTGAAATCCAGCAACGCATTCTACCGTATCATGAAGAATCAATTCCTTTCTCCCCCGGATGAAACCTCTCTCTCACCGGTCAAACACCTCTTCGGGGCACCGGAAGGGTGGGACAGCATCTGTTTCATGACTGAGATTAACGAATATTCCACCGATGCATTGAGGGCTTACTCGTGGCGGGTGACTCAACGGGAGCAATGCCCATGTCTTCCGGACAACATCATTTCAACTGTTCAACGTCCCCATATTGTCGTCGTTATCGATGACTCAACAATCATGAGTACATCATCCGGACAAGATTACCGGGATGACGCCCTCTACCTGAAATCGCCAGCAGGAGGAGCAATCGATTATTCTGATACAAGTGAGATAACCGACAGCCGCACATGCACCGAGGGTATGTATTTTACCGGAAAATGGGGGAATTCTCACGAGAGGGCACCCGATCAAGGCAGCGTCACCGGAGCCATGTCGCTCTGGACAAAGACCTTATCATACGCCAGATCCCTCATCGATTCCCTGGAGTTATGCAGCATTGCCGTTACGAGCACATCCCGGGGTACGATCCGCCCATTCACAAGGGATTGGCAGGTGATCACAGCGGCACTCGATAGCGTATATCCCGTATCAAGTACAGCCCCGCTCTCTGATGCACTGTACCAGGCGACCAAGCTTTTTCCCTCCCCTTGCGCTACGGGAAAACACATCATCCTGGTTACTGCGGGTATCCCGGTCAATGACTGCCATCTCCCCACCTGGCTCAGGGATTACGATCATGATGGAAATCCTGCCGATACCTTTTATGAGAAAGAGGGTTCCCACTGCCTGGACGATGTGGCCGCCTATGCAAAATCTTTGGGTATCAGTGTACATGTCATTGGTCCTGATACGGGATTCTTAAGGAGCATCGCATCCAAGGGCGGAGGCCAATACATGCCCGGACGGGATCTTTTCACTTCCGAGCAGATCTTGATAACCCAGCCTCTACTCCTGATGGATGGACGGGAATTAACCCCTTCAAATTTTCGTGCGCGCATCGACCCTCCCTGGCTCAATACCGCTGTCGGCAAATACTACCGGAGCAGCGTTGAAAATCCCCTTACCCTTGTATCCTGTCCTGTCCTTCCCTTGTACGGTCTCGCCGACTACTTTGCCGCTAACGATATTGATCTGTATGTAACCACAGCCCATGACAGGCTTTTGAAGATAACCATGCCTGCAGGGGATCTGTCCTGGCTCATCATCGGCATGGGGGGCCCGGTGCTTATTCGAGGCGATCTGGTTGTCTCTGGTCCGAACAGAAAGGGCTTTGTCTCATGCATCGGTCAAGGTCCTCGGGTTCTCTGGCAGCAAAAGGGGACATGTATGGATGCATCTCTTTCCGAGGCCTATATCGGTGATGGTACCCTGATCGGTTCCTATCATCTTGAAGACGGCTCACTCCTCGCTCAATACGACATCACTCACCCGAGCAGCGTCATACGATACGACCCATGCACAGGAAATGTGTTTGCGGGGACTACTGACGGGCTTATCTATCTTTTTACCAAAAGGCTGGAACCTGCGGGTATGATAAATGCGACCACGAGAGATCCGGTCTTGGAAATACGGCCTTTCACCTGGCGCAAGCACCTTCATCTCATCACCGCCTGCAGGACGAGGATCGAGAGCTATCTGGCAGGCCGCATGGAATGGTCCGTCCCCCTGGAGCAGGGCGCCCCCACAGGCATGGCCGTTATGGACAGCAAGGTATTTTTGACCGCATGGAGCGAGGATGCCTCATGCGGAGGCATTGACACCGGCGTTTCCACGCTGCTGGAACTCGATGCCCTTACCGGAAATCAACTGGGCGCGGAAACAATGTTCACCGGACGGGCCTATGGTCCGTCCCTTGACCTTCTCAAAGGTGCCATGAAATTCATATCCCCCTCGGGGACCGTGTATGAAAAGGATATCTCGAAGATCCCCGGCGTGGTCTCCTGCCCACTCGGCAGGCAACTCATCAGCCATACCGAATAAAGATCCGCCGGCTCCCTTACGGACCATTATTCAAGAAGATCCAGAACAATACCGATGATGCTGTTAATACTTCTTCCTACAGGGGGTACTTACATGGAACGATTTCGGAATCGGCAGAAAGGCGGCTTTACCCTGGTCGAGCTCGCCCTGGTGCTCGTGATCATCGGGCTTCTCATCACAGGCGTGCTCAAGGGTGAGGCGCTCATCCAGAACGCAAAGGTCAAGAATGTAGTCAATCAGAAGGACTCCGTAACCGCGGCCTTCTATACCTACTATGACCGGTACAACTACTATCCGGGAGACTGCAATGTGGCTAACATCCCGGTTCAGGGCCATACGGATCCCGGCAACCTGAACGGCCAGATCGATGCGAATCTTGAACGATCAGTGCTCTTCCAGGACCTCGTGCTCGCCCAGATCATCAATGGAGGATATACCGGAGCGGCAGGCAATTACCCTACGAATGCCTTCGGGGGGCAGATGTATATCCAGTACCTGGGTGTTCCTCCCGGGTCAGCGGTTGCATTAAACGCAAACTGCATAATCATGACTGCGATTCCGGCTGACGTGGCCCAGCAGATCGACTCGAAGTATGATGATGGCGTCTACAATACCGGAACAATAAGATCCGACACGGTTTATACAAATACCGCCATCAAGACGATGTACTGGAGAATGTAACAGCACTCAATCAGGAACAGGTTCCATGGAGAAAAAGAGGATCGGGGATCTTCTCAAAGATGAGGGGATCATCAGTGACCGTGAGATCGGTCTGGCCCTTTTAGAGCAGCGTTCCACCCGGGAGCGGGTCGGCGACATCCTCCTGCGTCTCGGCCTGGTGACCCAGACCGAACTGGCCCAGGCCATTGCAAAGCAGTTCGGCATAGAATTCGTTGAGCTGCGCCACTTCTCACCGCAGAAGGAAGCGCTATCATCACTGCCACTTCAGTTTGCACGCGACAATTCCCTGCTCCCCATAGGGGTCGAAGACACCACTTTACTTGTCGCCACCAGCGAGCCTGACAATTCGAAGCTTTTCGATCTGGCATCCCGCATCTCCAAGAAACGTATCCGGTGTGTGGCGGCCTCCCCATCCCAGATCCAGAAACATATCGAGAAAGACTACTACCTCCTGGAACACCCCATCGGTGAAGAGATCGATCAACAGCTGGAACACGCCAAATACAATCCCCACGATGTCGATACGGAAAAGCTGGTGAGACTGCTCCTCATGTCCGCCATCAACTCACGGGCAACGGACATCCACATCACCCCCACCAACAAGACAACCCAGATACACTATCGAATCGACGGGATCCTTTATCCGTTCTATGCCTTTCCCCTGGAAGTACACTCCCGGGTTGTATCGAGTATCAAGGTTAAGGCCGAGATGGACATCTCGGAACAGCGCAAGCCGCAGGATGGCAGGCTCTCCTTTGAATTCCTCAATGAGAGCTATGATATCCGTGTGTCCACCTTGAAAGTCACCAATGGGGAAAACATGGTTATGCGCATACTGGCCTCTTCGGAGGAGCTGTACAACATCCGCAGCCTCGGGCTGGATCATGACGACATCGTCAAACTCAGGGATCTGCTCCATAAACCCTACGGCATGATCCTCGTATCAGGGCCCACCGGATCGGGAAAAACCACTACACTGTATGCCGCTCTGCGGGAGATCAGCTCCATCGAAAAAAATATCGTTACCGTCGAAGACCCCATCGAGTATCAATTCCCCCTTATCCGCCAGACACAGGTCAACGAGAAGGCCGGGTACATATTCTCAAGCGCGGTAAGGGCATTCTTAAGGCAGGACCCCGATGTCATCCTCATCGGTGAGATACGTGACAACGATACGGCCACCATGGGGATGAGGGCGGCCCAGACCGGCCACCTTGTGCTCTCCACGGTCCATGCCAACGACTCCTCCGGAGCCGTGCCCAGGCTTAAAGACCTCGGCATGAAGGACTATATGATATCATCCTCCCTTGTCTGCGTTATTGCGCAGAGGCTTGTCAGGGCTCTGTGTCCCTATTGCAAGCAGACATATGATTCCGGGGAGGATGAGCACCGTATATTCGGGATCCAGCCAGGTACGCCACTGTATACCTCGGTCGGATGTCCGAGATGCATCATGACAGGCTATCTCGGCAGGATCATGGTTGCCGAGATCCTCATCGTATCCAAGGAGATCGAGCGTCTCGTATCTCTCGGCGCACATCCCTTTGAGATCAAGGAAAAGGCTATTCAGGAAGGGATGATAACCCTCAGCGGAGACGGTGTCCGCAAGATCCTGAACGGGAAGACAAGTTTTGCCGAGGTCTGGAGGGTGCTCAGGTAATGGATATTTGCTACAATGCCCTGAGGAAAGACGGCACAACCATCACGGCCAAGGGATCCTTTGATGGCATAAGGGAATTGATGGATACCCTTACATCTCAGGAATTGATACTCGTCAGTTACCACGAGCAGAAGTTTCCGGTGCTCGAAACCATCAAAACCCTTCTCCAGCCCGGTGTCAAAAGGATCGAGATCGCAGAGTTCTGCGAAACCTTGGCCTCCATGATCGGCAGCGGCCTGCCTCTCCTGGATTCGATGGACAGCATCAAGGAAACCATCAAGGTGAAACGCCTAAGACATGCAATAGAAGAAGTCATCAAGGAGATCGCCCAGGGAGAATCGTTGTCAGGTGCCTTTTCCCGCCATCAGGACGTGTTCCCCGAGATGCTCATCTTTTTCTGCAGCATCGGTGAAGAAACAGGGACTATTCAAAATGCCCTGAACAATACCGCCTCATACCTGAAAAGGGTGGACGGCATCATATCCCAGGTGAAGAGGGCACTCATCTATCCGTGCTTCGTGATGTGCGCCATGATAGCCGTCATTATTTTCTGGATGTTTTACGTTCTTCCCCGCCTGGCCGCGACATTCAAGGAGATCAATGTCCAGCTTCCCGACATAACGGTCAGCCTTGTCAACTTCGTCAAATTCTCGAAGCATTATTGGTACCTGTTCCCCATGGCAATCGGGTGCATCATCGCACTGTTCGTGATTCTTTCAAGAATTCCCAGGATACGGATGCTCTTGAGCCGCCTAGCCTTCCACCTGCCAGTGGTCGGCGATCTGTTGAAATGTTCCACCCTTACCCTTGTCTTCTCAACCATGTCCCTCATGCTTCAATCAGGTGTTACACTTACCCGTTCACTCGATATACTCGAGAAGATATTTCACAATGATCTTGTCCGCTCAGTCATCATGCGCATCCGGGAAGAGACCAACATGGGAAATTCGCTCCTGGATGCATTCAGAAGAACGGATTTCTTCGATGCCGTTACCTTGAAGATGGTCAGCGTGGGCGAGAAAACCGGTACCCTGGATCAGCGGCTGAAATATCTTGCCGATACCTACGAGATCAAGACATCGCGGTTTGTGGAGGTAATGGGCAAGATGATCGAGCCCATAGCCATCGTCATGACAGGGGGCATCTTCGTCTTCATCGTCATCTCCCTGATAGGTCCGGTTTACGATCTCATGTCCAAGCTGGGAGGAGGTTGACATGGACAGGAACTCCCAAATCACGGACAAACTAAACCCCTCACCCCTGTCTTCCCGCAGGGGGTTCACCCTCATCGAGATGGCATTCGTGCTGGTCATCGTCGGCATTCTCGTCAGCCTCGGGGCACAGCTCCTTCCCATGCTGGTCAAACAGAACAAACTGAAAGATGACAGGGCTCTGGTCGAGCAGGCAAAGAACGCTCTCATCGGGTATGCCCTGGCCACCGGCAGGCTGCCGTTTGCAAGCACGAACGTCAATGGATCAGAAATCGCGAACCGGCTGAATGGGTATCTCCCCTGGTCCACCATCGGCGTCACCGGTATGGATGCGTATCAGAAAACACTTTTCTATTGCGTTGACTCTCATCTTACCGCCGCAGGATCAGTAACGAAGGCAGTGATCGGCCCGCTCATAGCAACCCCACCCCCGGCGAACCAAAACCTCTACAGCTGTTTGGGGGCTGTGAGGGTAGCCTTTGTGGTCATCTCCTCGGGAGAGAACCGTCGGGTGGATTCTCCCAACGACAAGAACAACAACGGGATAATCGATCCTGCTGACCTGAACACCTTCGCTTGTCCTTATGCCTCGATTACATCCAACTATGATGATATTCTTCAGGATGAAAGCCTGTCCGATCTCAACTTCAGAGCCCCCTAGATTTATCTAAAGAAACAAAACCGTAATTCCGAGAACATAGATAGCAGGAGAATGTCTATTTCTCTACACGGATGGACGTATGGCTGATTTAGTGAATAAAATTATCTCCATGAAAACGTGTCCTAAGAAAGGCACTGCCGTGTTCTTGGGGGAAGAGGAACATGACATTGCCTCATACCTCGGGGTGGGCCGCAAACTTGTCATCAAAGACATCAAGAAAGTGAATACCTCCACCCTTAAAGACATCTCCCGGAAGGCTTCCGGGATATCGCTCTGTTTCTCTCCCCGGAGCATCTATTCTGATATCGGAGATTTTTCCTCTGTGACCAAAGAGGCTACAACAGCGCACATCCATTCCACCGTGGATAAGCTCGGCCTCTTCAAGGATGACTACCAGGTTGCATTCACCAAAATCCATGATATCGACGACATCAAGAGTAAGTATTCCTACCTTGCTATCCCTTCCCATGAGCTGAACAGAATCGAGCTCATCCATGAGAAAGAGGCCCTTGTAGATATGTTCTGCCCCATCGAGGCATCCATAGCAGCAGTGGTGGGCACCTTTGACAAGAACATGGTTATCATCGTCTATGAAGATATGCATTTCATACGCGTTATC
>DATKLV010000173.1:0-8519 GCA_035542255.1 Desulfomonilia bacterium
TCAAGACCCGCTCTCTGATGGCCTGGAGCTCACCGGCCCCTGGCGCCCTGCCCTTGGCCTTCCTGAAGGCCTCTACCTGCTGGTCGAGGGCCGTGTTGAAGAACATGGCGGTCATGATGGGCGCGGGTCCGTTGATGGTCATGGACACGCTCGTGGTGGGCGAGCACAGGTCGAACCCCGCATAGAGCTTCTTCATGTCGTCCAACGTGCAGATGCTCACCCCGCTCTCCCCTATCTTCCCGAAGATGTCGGGCTTCTCGTTCGGGTCCTCCCCGTACAGCGTCACGCTGTCGAACGCGGTGCTCAGCCTCTTGGCCTCGTCGTGCCGGCACAGGTAGTGGAACCGCTTGTTCGTCCGCTCGGGCCCGCCTTCGCCTGCAAACTGTCTCTTGGGGTCCTCCCAGTCCCGCTTGAACGGGAACACACCCGCGGTGTACGGGAAATAGCCGGGCAGGTTCTCCTTCCTCAGCCATGCATAGAGGTCGCCCTTATCTGTGAAGCCCGGCAGAGCGATCTTGGGGATCTCGAGACCTGCAAGGGATTCCCTGGTGAGCGACACCTGTATCTTCTTGTCCCGGACCGTGTACGAATAAGACTTGGACCGGTACCGTTCGTGTAGCTTATCCCAGCCTGCAATCAGCTCCAGATCGTCCTTGGTGATGCCCTTCCTGACCTCGGAGAGCTTCTTGCGCAGGGCTGCAGCGACCTGCTTGTCCATCGAGTCCTTGAGGAGATCTTCCATGACGAAGAGCTTCCTCAGCTTATCGCTCACCTCCCTGGTGCGGCTGTGGTAGCCCCTCACGGCCCTGGTGATCTCGCTCAGGTAGAGCTGTCTGCCCGAGGGTACGATGCCTTCGTGGGCCTTTTCCTGGTCCGCCTTCGGCTCGGGCAGTCTCTTCCAATCGATAAATCCCTTGTACGCTAGCGTGTCCACCAGGTGGGCAAAGGCCTTATCCATGCCCGGGTCGGCATACCTGCTTGCTACCGTGCCGAAGATGGGCAGTTCCCCCGGCTCCTTGTCGTAGAGCTCGTGATTGCGCATGAACTGCTTCCTCACATGCTTGAGCGCATCCAGGGCCTTTTCCTGCTCGAACTTGTTGATCACCACCATGTCCGCGAAGTCGAGCATGTCGATCTTCTCCAGCTGCGTGGGCGCCCCGTATTCGGAGGTCATCACGTATAAGGACACGTCGCTCACCTTGGTGATCGCCGTGTCCCCCTGCCCGATCCCGCTGGTCTCCACGATGATGAGGTCATAGCCGGCCGCCTTCACAATATCGATGGCGTCATGGATGGCGTCCGACAGCTCGTCGTTCGACGCCCTTGTCGCCATGGACCGCATGTACACCCTTTTATCATCGATCTGGTTCATGCGGATCCGGTCGCCCAGCAGCGCCCCGCCGCTGCGCGAGCGCGTGGGGTCCACCGAGATGACGGCAATGGTCTTGTCGGGATAATGGTAGAGCGCCCTTCTCAGCAGCTCGTCAATGATCGAGCTCTTCCCCGACCCGCCTGTGCCGGTGATGCCTACGATGGGGCTGTCCGACTCCATGCCCTTGAGAAAGGCGCGCATGAACTCGAAACTCCTGTCCTTCAAGAACCTCGACCGCTCGGCCAGGCTGATGAGCCTGCCCACGAGCACAGGGTCCTTTCCACGGATGGCCTTGGTGTCCATGGCCACCTCGTCGATATGCACCTTATGGGCTATGCCCAGCATATGGGAGATCATGCCCTTCAAGCCCATGGCCTTGCCGTCGTCCGGCGAATAGATCTTGGACACGCCGTATGCCTCGAGTTCCTTTATCTCGTCGGGCACGATGACCCCGCCGCCTCCCCCGAAGACCTTCACGTAGCCGCAGCCACGCTCCTTGAGCAGGTCGATGAGGTACTTGAAGAACTCCATGTGCCCGCCCTGGTACGAGCTCACCGCCACCCCGTGCGCACCCTCCTGCACACAGGCATTCACAATCTCTTCAACACTCCGGTTGTGTCCAAGGTGGATCACCTCGGCCCCGCTGTCCTGCATGATCCTCCGCATGATGTTGATCGACGCATCGTGACCGTCGAAGAGCGACGTGGCAGTGACGAACCGAAGCGGTTCCCTGGGTGTAACCTTTTTCTTCATGTATCAACCCCCGGTGCTGTCCGTCTCTTGGACATACAATAATACATCATATGATTGACTGAAATAGATAGCAGAAAACAGAGAAAATTGCCAATGCTAGGCTTGGCAAGATCATGGATGATGGGAATGTTCATATAATATATGGTAGGTTGGGTTTGTATGGGTGGAAAAGCGATCATTTATCGAAGAAATTTATGGTCATGCTAATAAATCAAATACTCGCCTTAGAAGTGGCCTAGTCAATGGGGGGAGGCTATATAAAGGAAACACCTCGGTGAGAACTCCCGCTGTCCATAATCTTTTTACTAAAAATATTCTTCCAGCTGAAAAGTACACCCATGGATGCCGACAGTAGGATACTTTGCATTCAGTTGCCGCACAATATCAAGATAGCAGTAAAAAAGCGGATATGCAATCTTAATCATAGACTATGATCCAGAACAATGCTTGCAATAGAGCGGGCGAAGCTCTCATTAACTACTTCATGTCCTAAGAAAAGCCTATAAAAAAGTGGCCCATAAAGTACATCAATGAGGATCTCCACATTGGTGTTCAAGGGTAGTTCGCCCGCAGTCTTGGCCTTATTTGCTATATCTATGCCAATGCTCCTGCGAAGTAAATAAAAGCGTTCGAGAAATTCCTTTTTCAATGTAGGGCTATCATAAATAGTTAAAATAATCTTAGCCATGATCTTGCCGTCTGTACTGGCCAAAAAAGCCGCACTACGGATGACATGGTCTCGTAGTTGCTCTATAAACGAGCCTACAGGATTTATTGGCAGAATGGATTGAACCTTGTTGAAAAAGGCATCAAGCATGACGGCCTCTTTACTTGGCCACCATCGATATATCGTCGCTGTGCTCACTCCGGCCTTTTCTGCTATCTCATGAGATGAGACAGATTGGATTCCATGCTTCTTGAGAAGTTGGTAGGCAGTTTGAAGAATCGCTTTCTTTGAAACTTCACTTCGTGGTCTTCCGGGAGGTCGGGATTCTTTGCTTTTTGTGTTTTCCTTCATTGGCGTCATTCCCCAATATCCATGATGCTAATATCGAAAATTATATTTACGATATGTCTTGACATCAATATTTAGTTATCCTATATTAACTAAACTGATAGTTTCGATATGTCAATTATAAATATTATATGTGCTTGATCATACGGAATTAGCAGATCAGTCAGTAACAACATGAAAGATGAAAGAAAGACAAAAGCACAGCTTCTCAATGAATTACGAGAGGCACGTCAACTGATTGCAGAGCATGTAGGTTCAGTGTTCGAACGCGAATGGGCAGAAGAAGCTTTGCTGGATCGAGAACTTCGTGAATTAAATGAGAAATACCGTCTATTGGTAGAAAACGCAAATGAGGCCATTTTAGTGGCTCAGGATGAAATGATTCGGTTTCTCAATCCCAAGACCGTAGATCTTACAGGATATTCAAAAGAAGAACTGACCTCTCACCCCTTCGCATCATTTATACATTCCGAAGATAGGGAGATCGTGTCGGATCGGCACCAAAAACGCATGAATGGTGAAGATCCACCTGGAATCTATCCCTTCAGGCTTGTGAATAAAGATGGAACGATTAAGTGGGTGGAAACGAATACCGTCTTGATCTTCTGGGAAAGCAGACCTGCCACGTTGAATTTCCTTTCAGACATCACCGCTCGCAAGCAGGTTGAGGAAGCACTTAAGGAGAGTGAGAGACGCTACCGGATGCTTGCCGAAAATGCGCATGACATGATCTTTGTCTTTGACTTCAATTTGAAACCTACCTACATCAGCCCATCGGTCAAGCACCTGAGTGGATACATCGTAGAAGAGGCAATGAAACACAGGCTCGATCAGGTCCTCACACCCGATTCATACAAGAAACTCATGGAGATTTTTGAAAGAGAAGTGTCACTAGAGAGGAGTGGGCAGAGGCATGGACCAGACTGGTCTCAGACCATCGAACAAGAGATACTCAGAAAGAACGGCTCTACGGTCTGGATAGAGATTACCCTTAACATTATCTATAATGAAGAGAGTTTGCCCAAGAGTATTTTAGGCATCGCCCGAGATATTACTGAGCGCAAGCGATCTGCTCTGGAACGAGAACGGCTTGTCAGTGAACTGCAGCAGGCCTTAGCCAACGTTAAAACCCTGAGCGGGTTGCTTCCTATCTGTGCCAACTGCAAAAAAATCCGTGATGACAAAGGCTATTGGAATCAGATCGAGAGCTATATCTCAGAGCACTCTGATACGGTTTTCAGTCATGGTATCTGCCCGGAGTGCGTCAAGAAGCTCTATCCTGATTATGATCGAAAAAAATAGCAATGCAATACACCCAGATCCGACTGGTTAAAGCAGAGATTCTGCCATCGCCTTTGTTTGATCACCATTGTATGTTTCTTGATCTAATCTCTGGTTGGCCCTTTTCGCATGCAATAAGCGGAGATTGGGTTCTATTAAACTCACCCCCATCACTCACCACTCCATCTTATCCATTCAGCTCCTCAAGCCCCTCCCTGATGTTGTCGCGAATGAGGTTCAGGACCTGCATGTTGTTCAGGGGCACGTCTCCGAGGCCTTCCCTGAGCTCGCGTGTATCGAGGACATAGGTGTTCCCGTTCTTACGGTGGGTGTACACGACATCGATATCAGGGTTTCCGAGGATGAGCATGGTGATGACTCCTGCGATGTCGCCCAGCGGCTGGCGGTCGATGTGCGAATGCCTGAACTCGGCATGCACCACCGTTCCCTTGCCGACCTCTGACCGGAGAGAGAACGATCCTCCTGTGCCGAGGGTCGCCTGCTTGAGCATGGGCAGCCCAAGGCCGATGCGCCTTACCTTCTTGGTGGTGTAGAAGGGGTCCAGGGCTTTCTCCAGGGTCTCTTCGTCCATGCCGTGGCCGTTGTCCTTGATCTCCAGGGAAAAGACATCTTTTACAAGGTCTTCCACGATGGTTATCTCGATGAGGCTCGCTTGGGCCCGCGACGAGTTCTCAGCTATATCGAGTATGTGCAGCGCCAGTTCCAGCATGGTTCACTCCAGGATATATCTCCCTCCCTGATGCAAAAGCGCCAGCCTGATCTCCAGGAATGAAGGGCTCTCCAGGAACATGCGCGTCGAGGCATTGCCTATATCGGAGACGTAGTGTGCATCGGAAGAAGTGATGAGCCGGTACCCCTTCAGCTCGGGATACTGCTGTCTTGCCCGGCTGATCCCCAGGCCGGCAGAGACCTCCAGCGCATCGAAGGGTACATCGGGGGGCATAAAACCCAGCTGGCCCAGGATGCCGAATGCGGGCCTGTCGATATGGGATGAGACCACAAGCCCGCCAAGACCGTGTATCAGCTCCACAGCATTGTTCAGCGAGATGTCGGCAGACCCGATCAACAAATGCTCGTTGAAGCCTTCCACCTCGCCTGACTCGTTGACTATGGCCTGGATGCCGAACGCCTTTTCGTTGTTCCTGCCGTGCAGGTGTGCATACACGGTCTCCTGCAGTGAATAGAGCGCGTGCAGATGCTCGAACAGGGCGATGATGTGGACCTCTTCACGGGTGCAAACCTCCATGCCTGGTATGACCAGAAGATCCTGGCCCCGGGCTGCGTTCTGTACGTACTGCACATTCTCGGACGAGTTGTGGTCGCATATGGCGATGACGTCAAGCCCCTGGCAAATGCTCTCCTTCACGATGGATGAAGGATACATATCGAGATCGGCGCATGGAGAAAGGCAGGTATGCATATGGAGGTTGCAGCGGTATACCCTTCCCATGGCCCTGCAAGATCGCTTCAGCCCTGCGAGGGGTGCAGGAGTTGGTAGAGCCTGCCCACTACCTCGAATTCGCTCAGGTCGGCCACGAGGATGGGGATGCCTTCCTTGGTCGCCTTGTTGAGGGTCTCCTTCTCGGGCGAGGCACCCTGAACGACGATGATGGCTGCATGCTCTTTCAGGGCAGCCACCGCCACGATGTTCTGGTGAACCTGCCGGGTGACCCAGACATTGCCGGCTGCGCTGTTGGCCATGACGTCGCTCAGGAGGTCACCTGCATATCCTCCAGTGACTTCTCTGTTCAGGTTTTCCCAGCAGCACTTACACTTTAACGAGAGTTTTTCAGAGATGGTTTCCAGTATAATCACGTTTTCACTCCCCGTTTGGAACTTTTCCATTGAGCATTATGGTACACTTCACACATGTCCCCCTGCCCGGCTCCGAGGTGAGGTCTAAGATGTCGGAAGACTTCTTGATGTTCGCAAGCCCCATGCCTGCACCGAAGCCCATCTCTCGTATGGAGTCATCGGCTGTGGAATAGCCTTCCTGCATGGCAAGATCGATGTCCTCAATGCCGGGACCTGTGTCGATAGCCTCGATGATGATGGAGTCGGGCAGGACATAGTAGCTGACCGTACCATGATCTGCGTATGAAATGATGTTCACTTCTGCCTCAAAGGTGAGGACCGCCACCCTCCGGATAATGTCCTCGTCTATGCCCTTGGCCTTCAGCCCCTTCTTGATCTGGCTCGATACGAGGCCTGCATCTACGAAGTCTCTGCCATGCACCTCGTAGCTGCCCTGCAGGTAGCTGTCATATTCATTCCTGGGAGACACTTCTCTTGTCCTCGATCCTTATCTCTCTGATGCATCCGGTCATGCCTTCCCGGTATAATCTGCCACAGACTTCGAACATGATGAGCGGGGTCCACAGGATTGGGATGCCTAGTTCGCCGGCTATCTCCACGAATTTGTCGGTGAGCGGCTTGCCCCTGCACACCACTATGGCGGCTATGTCAAGCGCATAGGCGGTCCTTATGGCCTGCAGGTTCGACAAACCCGTTATGAGGAGACAGCCTGCCCGGGCAAAGGCAAGGACATCGCTCATCAGATCCGCACCGAATGCGGTGTGGATCTTGGTATCGAGTTTGTCATCACCAACAACCACCTTGGCTTCCAGAAGATCCTTTACCTCGGCAAGTGTCACGGTGCTCAATCTCCTTTAAAGGATAATCCGATCAAATCGATCTCACCATGCACACAGGCAGCTGTCGAGGCTCAGGCCCTTGAGCTGCGGCAATGCTTTCAGAGTGTCAGCATCGGTGACTCCATTTATGCCCGTGATGATCAGGCGGCCATGGCCCTTGCCCAGGGCATTCACGAAGTCATAAACGGCACCCACAACCGTAAGCCTCCCTTCATCCACAAGTGGTCTGTAGCGCTTAAGGGCCGAAGACACCTGGTGCTCCACGTTTTTCCTGATGTTCTTCATGAGCCCTTCCTCGAAGACGTCGCACTTCGAGTCACCAAGGCAGGCCTTCAGGTTGTCGAGTTCCCCCTTGATGGCGTCGTTCTCCTTCTCATATCCCTTCATAAAGGCCTTGATGGCGCCACAGTCGGTATGGCCCATGATGAGCAGGACCGGAGTGTGTAGATGAAGGACACCGTAATCGACCGAGCCCTGGGCTGAGGCCATCTGATTGCCTATGGTCTCGACAGTGAAGACCTTGTCGATAGGGTCGGGCTCGATGGCAACGGGCTGAACCCGGGAGTCGCAGCATGCCACGAGTGTAACCTTCGGATGCTGGGCGGCCATGTGGGGCTTGAAGTATGCTTCGCCGCGAGAGGTGACGAAAGAGCTGTTGTTTTCTATGATGTCCTTGAGAATCTTGTTGACCACCGCAACCCCCTGTTTGCCGGCTGTAATATGACTTGTATGGAGTAAAACCGCTCGATTGTAAAGAGTTAAGTCTTACTCGGCAATCTCAATTTCAGAACATCCAAGATTGATACCGGATATTAACCAACCCTCTGGCATCATAAGCTGCAATCGATACAACCAGCACCCTATTCTCTTCAATAACGTTCCTCAACCGTCCTGGCTGATAAATTGTTTGAGGACTTTGAGCGCATGCATGAGATTCTCTTCAGCCTGGCACGAAAACCCCTCTCCATGCTCGAAGTCATAACCCCTCACACTCAGCAGCCAGGCCTCGGGGCAAGTATGATAGAGGGCCTCGGTCAGCGCTAGGATACCCTCGCAGGTGATCTGGTGGAACAGCGGCAAGGTTGAGTTCCCCGGCGTGACCCTTCTCACCGCTACAGGTTCACCTTCAACAGATGCATCCACGAAAATGACGGTATCATATCCGTGCAGGGTCTCAGCCAGTTCAGGATTGATACCCATACTCGTCATCACATCGAATCCCTCAATTTTGGCGAGACCTGCGATCCTGATGCCGATCCCGTCATCCCTGCGGTACTCGTTGCCGATGCCGATGATGAGCCTTCGCTTAAGACCTTTTCCTGACATCGACGAGGCTGCCTGTATGATCGAACACCTCCACCACCATGGGCATCTTGCCGATGGCATGGGTGGAGCAGGACAGGCACGGATCATAGCAGCGGAT
>DATKLV010000174.1:0-5780 GCA_035542255.1 Desulfomonilia bacterium
TAATTCCACCTTGATAGTGAGAGAGACATCGTTCTCGAAGATATCGACATAAGGAATCCACTGGCCCGGGCTGCTGGAAATATCGACATCCCGAAGACTGTCCTCGAAAACCCTGTTCATCCTGTCCTGGAGTGACAGAATATCTCCCATGGGCTCTTTCTTATGGATTACCATGGAATTAATCCTCCGGCTACGGCAACATCAGGTCGATCTGGCCGGCCAATGCCTTTTTGAGCTTGGTCTTTACATTGTTCTCGATCTGTCGCACCCTCTCCTTGGATATGGCATACTGCCTGCCCAGATCCTCAAGGGTTAACGGGTTCTCCGCCATAAGTCTCTGGCGCGCAATATCCCGCTCGCGCAGGGTAAGCTTCTCAAGGGCGGAGTCTATCTGTGTCTTCACAAAGGTTGTCCGCTGGGACTCGATAACCCGGTCTTCAGGGTTTGACCTTGTATCCGTAAGAAAGTCAAGAAAACTGCTGTCGCTGCCGTCGGCCATAGGACTGTTGAGCGACTGATCCCTGTTCGTGAGCCGGGATATGATTTCTTCGATCTGGTGAGGGTCGGCATCGAGCCTTGCAGAAAGGGCATTGGATTGTTCAGTGATCGGGCCATCCATTACATCCTCTTCGGCGGACATCCGGTTGAGCCCGTAGAACAATCTCTTCTGAAGTTTGGTTGTCCCCAGTTTCACCTGAGAAAAGAATCTAAGGATATAATCATGGATCATGGCCTTTATCCACCATACGGCATAGGTCATAAGCCTATATCCCTTGTCGGGATCAAACTTCTTTACCGCGATCATCAAGCCGATGGTACCTTCCTGGACAATATCATCCAGAGGCAGACCGTATCCTGCATAATCCATGGCAATACGTACAACATTCCGCAAGTTAGCAGTGATAAGCCTCTGCGCGGCATCTATATCGCCATGTTCCTTCAGGCGGAGAGCCAACTCGTATTCCTCTTCTTTGCTCAGCGAAGGCAGCCTATCGAACTTCCCTATAAGGCTGGCAACTGAATTGTTTTGTATAACTGGTAGTTGCATTTTTCTTTCATCTCCTTATATATAGTTTAAATAAAATCTAATTAAATTCTATCGGTTCCACTGATTCGTATTTTTAGATGAAAAAAAAGGTTGAAGGTTTCATCTATACCGGGTAAAAAACAAAAACTTTGGAGGTTACGGGGATGATGTCATTCAGAGCTATGCGCATATTCACCCTTGTGTTTGTGCTTCTCGGATGTTCACATACCCTCCACAACAACTATCCGCCGCCACATCCGCCTGGTACCGTCCTGGATTTAAGCTCAATCCAGGAACCGGTAGTACAAACAGAGCAACTCCTTATAGAATCCCCTCCACCCCAAATACAAGAAAAACCCCAAGAAACAATCAGGGAAACACCGAGAGTGAATACACCTGTTCAGAAAAAAGTGCCCATCCAGAAAAAAAAGCCCCGCAATAACGACTATGAGATCAATTCCCAGGTGCAGTTCTGGGTTGACCGCCTCTCAAACAAGGATCGTGACGAATTCTTAAGTGCTCTGTCCAGGCTTGACAGGATAAGGCCTACCATGGAGCAGATATTCAAGCAACACGGCATACCCAAGGATCTAGTGTACCTCTGTCTTGTTGAAAGTGACGCTAATCCCCATGCGGTCTCGTGCTCAGGTGCTGCGGGCTACTGGCAGTTCATTCCGGATACCGCAAAGAAATACGGCCTCCAGGTGAATAAATATGTGGATGAACGCAAACACCTGGAAAAATCGACTCATGCCGCAGCACAGTATCTGAGGCATCTCTACTCCATATTCGGTGACTGGTATCTCTCCATTGCAGCTTACAACGCAGGCGAAGGCGCCGTCCTCAGGCTTATGAAAACCAAAGGCGTATATACGTTCTGGGACATCAACAATTCCATGGACATCAAGCTGGAGACCATCGAATACGTCCCGAAATTCATAGCCACTGTCATCATTGCCAAGGATCGCAATACTTATGGGCTGCCGGTTCCGGATTCCGTTCATGAACCGGCTGTTCCGGACATGATGGCCGGCTCGGGGTATCTGGGCGATATAAACAGTGCTGGCGGCAGCCTCAGAGGGTCCTTTGCAGGCAATACCCTTGACGATATACCCGATACCATTCCGGCATCCATCAAAGATATGCAGGGCAAGGTCCACAAAAATGCAGAGCGATCGGGCAAGAGAGGAATCGATCCCCAAACGGAGATCCCCGACAAATCTCCCTCATATGTCACCCACACGGTGCGTAAGGGTGACACATTGTATTCTCTTGCCAAGAAGTATTCCATCAGAGTCGAAGCCATAGCCAAGGCAAACCGGATCTCTGACAAACAGAACCTTCAGATTGGTAAAACCATTGTCATTCCGGTTTTCTCTCATCACGAGATCGGTACCAATAAAGTAAAACAAGACAATGTACATATAGTGGCCCAGGGCGAAACCCTCAAAGAGATATCCAGGGAACATGGTGTCCTGGTAAGTGACGTCATACATGCCAATGCTATCAAAGATCCCGGTCGCATCAAGCCCAAGATGACCCTTGTCATTCCATCATCATCGAACAAGCATGCAGCAGTTAAGGCAACCAAATACAAGGTGAAGAAAGGTGACACCCTCTGGGGTATATCCAAACAGTTCGATGTTTCAACCATGGATATCCTTCGCTGGAACCGGCTCGCCTCCACCACCGAGATCAAGCCCGGAGACAAGTTGACCATCTATCATCAGTGATTATACCCGGGGAATATGTATGAAGTCATCTGCCAGCGGCTCTAGGGCCATCATCATAATACTGGTCTGTTCCTTGCCGATCATTATTGCCCACGCAGACACCTGGCAGACGGTTGCTCCTACGAGTAATAACATCTATGCACTTTGGGGCACCTCGGATAATGACATCTATGCCGCCGGAGCAAACGGCACACTACTCCACAATGATGGTACCTCATGGCAGCCTATATCGACCAATACATCCAATGATCTGACATCGGTTTGGGGAATACCGTCGGTTGCAGTATTCTCAGTCGGCGATCAGGGGACTATTTTTCTCAATGACGGCATCAGGTGGCTGGCATTTACACACTTTTCAGTCAGCCATCTCAATGCCCTGTGGGGAACATCAGTAACAAATATCTATGCCGTAGGTTCATTAGGGACCATACTTTTCTTCAATGGAACATCATGGCAGGATGCGAGCCCCTCCACGGCAACGGGGATCGACTTCAACAGCATATGGGGCAGTGCCGAGGATGACATTTGGGTTGGCTGCAACCTCGGTAAACTGTTTCACTTCACCGGTCTCGCCTGGGATACCCTCGACATCAGCAGTATCTCCAGCCAGGACATGATGGCCATTTGGGGCTCATCCTACACCGATGTCTTTGCTGCAGGCACCTATGGGAACATTCTCCACTTCGACGGGACTGCATGGAAAGCCGTACACTCAACAGAGGGTATTGACCTCTTTGCCCTCTGGGGCAGCGGCTCTGATGATGTCTTTGCTGCAGGCAAGACAGGCACTGTGCTTCATTGGGACGGTGGTACATGGAACCTGTTAACAGGCATCCCATCCGGAAACGATATCAATGCTGTCTGGGGCAGTACATCAGGCAAAGTCTATTTCGGATGCAACGACGGCGTCATCATGACATTAAGCCGGGATGATCATATTGCACCGCAGGTTACCTCTTCAAACATACAAAGAGACAATGATGGGAATGTCTATATATCCTCTCTCGTGACCTTCCTGTTCTCGGAAAAGATGAAACCATCAACCATCAATAACACAACGGTAACCCTGATGGCCGGAACAACCCCAGTATCAGGACACTTGAGCCTGTCAAATGACGGCTTGACCTTGACCATGAAAGGCATCTCCGCATATTCCACCACCTATAATGCAATCATCAAGGGTGGATCGAATGGGGTGAAGGATTTAGCAGACAATGCCCTCCAGTCGGACTACTCGATAACCTTTACCACAGAATCACCACCCGGCCAGGGTGTTGAAGGTGGTGGGGGCGGGACGACCTGTTTCATCTCATCTGCCCTTAGGTAACCGTGACATTCCTAACTGAGATCAACAAAGTTCGAACCGGTGTTCATGGGAATCGAATACCCATCTATAATACCGATGGACGCTCAGAAATCTACCAAGCCAGCACTTTCCTGCCTGAAGCTGCAAGATATGCCGAGATGTCCTTATCGATCTTCCTCAAGAGGATGACATGGCTGCCTAAGCTTAAGCCCGGGATCTCAAGTTCCGTTCTGCCCTGGGCTACTATCATCTTCAAGGGAGGTTTTTCGAATTCCAGACCGATCGCCTTCAGCACATCTTCAAGCTGGGCCGTGTTCGTGTCTATCAATTCATATGAATGCTGCTGAAGTAAACCGGCCATGTCCTGCGCAGGGACTGTATCGGTCAAGATGACCTTACCCACAAGAATCGGAGCCTTGTAAGATATCTTGACCACCCCGCTTGTAAGAAGATCTATTTCCTTATTTGTGGAGTAAGGAATCTCAAGCCGTTTAAGTAGAGCCTGGTAGGAATGTTTCAAATCAACAACTTGGGGAAGTTTTTTCTGGATATTCTTTACATCTTTTCCACCGACCTCAATAAGATCGATGCCGAAATGACCCGCATAACTCCTTATGGATGAAGGCGTTTTCATATCCTCGTCTTTCAGGAGATTGACGACGAACACATTGCTCCTGGAGAAATCCTTGTACACAATCCATTTTCCGAAGAATCTGAGCTTTTCTTCAGAGCCCACGAGGAGCGGACTTCCGTTTTTGTTGATAGAAAAATAGCCCGAAACACTTAGCACTTTATCCATAAGGGCTTCCATGTCCCCTTGTGAGCCGGAAATAACGGTGAAGGAAGGGAATGCCTTCTCTATGAACCTTTTCATTTCAGGTGTTATCTGTTCGTTCAGGTCAAAGATGATCTTCTTGCCGGTATCCAGTTCCATAACCGGCACCTCGGACGTATCAATAGAAAGGTTGGTACCGCCAGTAACAGGCATGAAATAGGATCCCTTATCCCTCTGTTTTCCTCCTATGGTCTTCAGTGCAGGCATGACATTGCCCTTGACCTTTCTCAGGTCAGGCATATCCAAATCCTCTGCTGCTTGAGAACTCACAGTCTGGGTTGATACGGGAGCCTGAGGGGTTTGCCTGGGCTGGCTTACCGTTTCAGACTCCTTGGCAACCTGGTCTTTCTTGTTGTGTTTCAGTGCAATGCGGGTCTCGACCTGCTTATTTTCCGTCTGCTCGCCTGCGGTTGTAACAGACACTGGCGGAACGGAAGTATAATTGGAGCGCTGAGCAGCAGTGAGGACCTGCTTAACATCAGGCAGTCTGAGCTTCTGACCTGCCTGGATGAGATTCGGATCGCTGATTTCAGGGTTCAGCTGTTTCACCAGGTCCAGGTACTTATGAAAGATGAGATCGTCCGAAACGCCGTAAACCCTCCTGAGGATCTTGGCGAGATATTCTCCCTGCTTGATGACATATTCATTGGTGGCAACCTGTTTAACTTGAAGCTCCTGAATGGTCTGGGGCTGGGGCTTCTTTGGTGCCGCCTGATCAGTCTTGGCCTCCCCTGTCAGAGGAACCGTGATCTTGGTCCCCGTGGGAAGGTAGTCAGGGTCTGCTATCGAAGGGTTTTCCTGCCTGAATCTCCTGTAAAGAGACGGCAGATCTTCTTCCCTGGCCTTATATACATCAATCAGGATACTCCGCAGTGTATC
>DATKLV010000175.1:0-6865 GCA_035542255.1 Desulfomonilia bacterium
GGTTCGGTTTCAAGACATTCAGCTCTCAGCTGGGGTGCGACAAGAATCTCGGAATCGGTCTGGGCATAGGGAGTGAACTCCACCGGCTCCAGATCGGATTCGGTTTTGATGAGGGTGTCATCGGGCTGGGTTTTGGTTTTAAAGGGCCCGAGCAGACGACGTTCATGGGATTCAGCATAGGAATCAACTATGGCGACTGCAGGATGGTCTGGCCTATAGAGGAATGACCGTGCCGGTCTCCCTATTTACATTTTAAAAGAAATGCTTGATCTTAAGGGCAAAGGTTGTAGAATTCCTGTTTAATTTGATCATCGTTTTTGATGAGGAAACGTAATGGCAGGGAGGTTTATGTCAACAACTGACAGAGTAGTATATCTTATACTGCCCCTGATCATCTCTGCGAGCCTCCTCGGCGGCTGCGCATCAACAATGGCCAAGATGACGGTGGATGGCATGAAACCGCTCATGGAGGATATGCGCAGCGCTACGAACAGAAACAGTGACGCGGATCTGGTCCGTGCAGCAATGCCGCCCATCCTCATCCAGATGGATGGTTTCATAATGGTGTCTCCGGAGAATAGATATCTCCTTTCAAGTGCTGCTGAGGCCAATATAGGGTATGCATTCCTCTTCGTTGAAGATACGGATAAAATGCGGGCCAAGGGGATGTACTACAAGGCTAGAGAATATGCATTGAGGAATCTCGCGCTTAACGACACCTTCAAACAGGCCCTAAATCAGGATGATATCCAGGTCTTCAAGAAAGCCCTTAAAACCATCCATAAAAGGGATATCGCTCCCTTGTACTTTGCCACCAATGCCTGGCTGTCGTGGATCAATATGTCCCTTGCCGATGATCCGGATGTCCTGAAGAATCTGCCCAGAGTCGAGGCCATGATGGACCGGGTGCTCGAAGTTGACGATACCTTCTATCATGGCGGCATCCACGCGCTGATGGGTGTTTACTCTGTCTCACGTCCGGAGATGTTCGGGGGGCAGCCTGAGCAGGCGGAATCCCATTTCAGGGAGGCATTCGAGATCTCGGGATCGAAGTACCTGTTATGGCAGTTTCTCTATGCCAAATATTATGCAGTCCAGGTCAGGGACAGGGAACTCTTCGTATCGACGTTGAATAAGATCATCCATGCACCGGATGACATCCTGCCGGAAGAAGCCTTTGTCAATGCTGCTGTAAAACAGAAGGCAAGGGAACTCCTGACCCATGTAGACGACTATTTCCATTGAATATGTCTCTCTATGATAGACTGCAGCTGATGGATAATGGATACACCATGCATGGGCCACGAATATGAGACAGTACATCCTTAAGCGTGCCCTTTATTCTGTTCTTATCCTGTTCTTTGTCTCCCTGCTTATCTTTGGCCTGGGGAGGGTGTTGCCGGGAGATCCGATCCAGAATGCGCTGATGACATCGAGGATGGGCCCGGTCAATGCCGAGGTCATACAGGACATGAAGGCCCAGTTCGGGCTGGATAAACCACTACACGTGCAATACTTCGTCTGGATCATGAATTTTATCCAAGGTGAATGGGGGACTTCCATTGCAACCGGAGAACGGGTGCTGCCCATGTTCCTGCACAGGCTGCCGATCACTCTCGAGCTTTTTGCAGGATCGGTGCTCTGGTCGTGTATCATCGGGTTCCCCCTCGGCATCATTTCCGCGCTGAGAAGGAACTCCTGGCTCGACACTTCTCTGACTACGGGTGCCATTATCGGGGTCTCCATCCCGGTATTCTGGGAGGGGATCGTCATGATCTATCTCTTTGCCGTGATCTTGCACATCTTCCCTCCATCGGGTTATGTCCCCTTTTCCGAAAGTGTAAAAGGCAACCTCCTCTCGGTTGCCATGCCCACCTTCATCATGGGCACCCAGGGCGCCGGGCTCCTCAGCAGATATATCCGGTCGAGTCTGCTGGAGGTCCTGGGCCAGGATTATATCCGTACGGCATATGCAAAGGGCTTGCGTGTGAAGGCCGTCATCCTCCGTCATGCAATGAAGCCTGCCATGATACCGGTCGTCACGGTTTTCGGACTTGCCTGGGGCTATGTAGTGGCAGGGTCGTTCATCGTGGAATACATGTTCGCCATCCCGGGCCTGGGCCGCATGGGTGTTAACGCAGTCTTTTCGAATGATTTCCCTGTAATCCAGGCTACGTTGATCATGGTCGCCGTCAATATCCTGGTCGTGAACCTCATTGTCGACCTCTTGTACGGCTATCTCGACCCGAGGGTGAGGGTGCAGAGATGAATGCACATCGGCACTCGTATACGATAGATGCCTCCCTTCCGGGCCCCCGTTCCAATGCATGGACGGCCTTTTTCACCCTGATGAAGCACAAGGTGGCCCTGGCAGGTCTTGTCATTCTCCTGGGCCTCCTCTTCATGGCGGTCTTTGCCCCTGTACTTGCCCCATCCGATCCGAACGAGCAGGACCTCTACCATGTCCTTGAAGGCCCATCGCTGAAGCATCTCCTGGGTACTGACGACGTGGGCCGCGACCTGCTTTCGCGGGTCATCTTCGGCTCCCGGGCAACCTTGCTGATGGGTGCGCTCTCCACCTTCTTCTCCGCTGTCATCGGTGTGCTGATCGGCCTTGTGGCCGGGTACAAGGGCGGCATTGTGGACATGGTCGTCATGCGCATAACGGACACGTTCATGTGTGTGCCGGCGCTGGTGCTGATGCTTGTCATCGTATCGGCCTTAGGCCCGGGGATGCAGAGCATTGTTCTCTCTATAACGATACTCTCCTGGACATGGTTTGCCAGGATCGTACGCGGACAGGTCATGCTCGTGCGCGAGCTTCCCTATGTCGAGGCTGCAAATGCTCTGGGTGCTTCCGGCTTCAGGATCATGTTCAAGCACCTCCTGCCTAATGTCATGGCCCCGATAATCGTTACCGCCACTATCGCCCTGGGCGGGAACATCATGCTGGAAAGCGCCGTATCCTTCCTGGGGCTCGGTGTCCAACAGCCCACATCGAGCTGGGGTAACGAGCTGAGAATAGGCTATTCCTACCTCGAAGTCGTGCCATTGTTTTCGCTTGCGCCCGGTCTCATGATTACGCTTGCGGTGTTGGCGTTCAACTTTATCGGAGACGGTCTCAGGGACGCCCTCGATCCAAGGCTGCGATCCAGCCTGGGTATCCGTGGCAACGGCTACGGCAGAGCAGGCGGAACAAACGCCGTGGTAAAATGAGGCCCTGCATATGCTGCTCCAGGTGAGAAACTTAAGCACGTATTTCCTGGCCGATAACGGGGTCGTCAAGGCCGTGGATGATATCTCTTATGATCTCGAAGAGGGGGAAACCTTGAGCATCGTCGGTGAAAGCGGCTGCGGAAAGACGGTCAGCGCACTGTCTCTGCTCCGTCTCATTCCGGACCCTCCGGGTAAGATAGTGAACGGTAAGATTATATTCGAGGGACGTGACCTCCTCACCCTGAGCGAGGACGAGATCTGCGATATCAGGGGCAACCGGATGGCCATGATCTTCCAGGAGCCCATGACCTCTCTCAACCCGGTGCTGACCATCGGACACCAGGTCATGGAGCCGCTGATGCTCCACAAGGGCATGAACCGTAAAGAGGCCCTCAAGGAGTGCATAGAGCTCCTGAAAGGCATGCAGATCCCCGATGCACGGACAATGGTCGGCGCATACCCTCACCAGTTCAGCGGCGGCATGAGGCAGCGTGTCATGGTCTCCATGGGGCTTTCCTGCAACCCGAGGCTGATCATCGCCGACGAGCCCACCACCGCGCTGGATGTGACCATACAAGCCGAGCTCCTCGATCTCATGAAAAAGCTTACCCGGGATCATTTTACCGCCCTGATCATCATCACCCATAACCTTGGCATCGTAGCCCGCTATGCGGATAAAGTCATTGTCATGTACGCAGGCCGGATCGTCGAAAAGGCCCTGACCAGGGAACTCTACCGGTCCCCCCTCCATCCCTATACCATCGGTCTCATGGAATCAGTGCCCAGGCTGGACCAGGATATCAAGCAGAAGCTCCGGCCCATAGAAGGCCAGCCCCCGGACCTTGCATACCTGCCATCCGGCTGCTCGTTCCATCCCCGGTGCAGACGTGCAATGGAAAGGTGCAGGCGGGAATCACCAACACTCAGAGAAGTCTCCGACAACCACGAGGCGGCGTGCTGGATCTATGAATAACGTGAATACGAATGCCCTCATCCAGGTCAGAGAGCTGACAAAGTTCTTCCCCATATACCGCGGGGCCATTTTCAGGAGGAAGCTGGGCGATCTCAGGGCACTTGACGGGGTCAGCTTCGATATTTCCCGCGGGGAGACGCTCGGACTCGTGGGTGAGAGCGGGTGTGGGAAGACTACAACCGGCAGGACCATCCTCCAGCTTGAACATCCCACATCAGGCAAGGTTTTTTTCGAGGGCAGGGATATCACCGGGATCGGCAAGTATGAGGCCAGACGGCTCCGCAAGCATATGCAGATCATTTACCAGGATCCGTTCGGGTCTTTGAATCCCCGGATGACTGTACGCGATATCGTGGGTGAACCACTCCTGATCCATGAATTGACCAAGGGCAGAGGCGAGTACCGCGACCGTATCGATTCGCTGCTCAAGATGGTGGGCCTGAACCCGGCCATGGCAGCGAGGTATCCCCATGAGTTCAGCGGTGGAGAGCGACAGCGCATCGGGATTGCACGGGCCTTGGCTGTAAACCCCGGCTTCATCATCTGCGACGAGCCGGTTTCCGCCCTGGATGTCTCGATCCAGGCCCAGATTATCAACCTCCTGGAAGAGATTCAGGAGAAATTCGGCCTGGCTTACCTGTTCATTGCTCACGATCTGGCCGTGGTCAGGCACATCAGCAACAGGATAGCGGTGATGTATCTGGGCGAGATCGTGGAAATCGCCGACAGGAAAGACCTGTATCGCGAGCCCATGCATCCGTACACCAAGGCCCTGCTCGCTGCAATACCCATACCTGATCCTGAGATGGAATACAGCCGGGAGCACAGCATGATCAAAGGAGAGGTGCCCAGCCTCTTCGATACCCCGCCGGGGTGCAAATTCCACACCCGTTGTCCGATCATGCAGAAGATCTGCAGAGAATCAAGGCCTGTATTGAAGAATATGCATGGCAACGAACACATGGTGGCATGCCACCTGGTGATTTAATGCAATATGTTTAAGGAGGTCGTGATGAATGATCCTAAAAGAGTGTTCGGATCTATTGGTATCGTGCTTTTCTGCCTGATGCTTTTGCTCTGCCCGCCCGCCCGGGCACAGGATGCCGCAAAGGCAAAACCGGGTTGGATGGATTGGGGGTCGAAGTACTATGCCGTCAAACCCGTCAGGGGCGGGTATATGCGTGCTGCATCCCCCGTGTACATAGGTCTCATGAACCCCGATCATTTCCCGGTTATGGACTGGGTGACCATGAGTTTCATGTATGAAAAGCTCATCCTACTCGATGCAAGCTACCGGCCGAGCATTCCCTGGCTTGCAGAGTCCTGGGAATTCCTCGATGACGTCACCGTCATCATGAAGCTGAGGAAGGGGGTCATGTTTCACGACGGCTCAGCGTTCAATGCACAGAGCTTCAAGTATCAGATGGACTGGATCATGGACAGGGACAACGTTGCCTGGACAAGGGCCTGGATCGAGCCATTGAAGTCGGTTGAGGTGGTGGATGAGTACACGCTCAAGTGGCATTTCAAGAGGCCATGGGGGGCGTTTCTGGGCACCATGGCGAGTGTCCCGGGATATGCCGTTTCGGGAATGGCCCTCGAGCGTGATGCCGCGCTGGCCAAGGTCAAAAGGATCGAGCGTGAGCTGGTGAGCGCCAGAAGAAAGGCCAAGGAGGAAAAAGATCCGGTCAAGGCCGACAAAGCCAAGAAGACACTTGCCGATCTGGAGGCTCAACTGAAGAAATACTCGGCCCTTGCCCGTGACGCCAAGCCGCTCGATACCAATCCGGTCGGTACCGGTCCGTACATGCTGGAATCTGCAAGCACGGATAATTACGTACAGCTGAAGCGCAACCCGAACTGGTGGTTCGGACGCAGCATAAGTCTCCAGGACATGCCGTACTTCGACGGGATCAAGGTCTCGGTCATCCCTGATCCGTCAGTACGGTTGGCAAACCTCAAGGCAGGCAAGCTCGATTTCATCGTTGCCGATGCAATCCAATCCCGGCTGGTGACGAACGACCAGAACCTGAATGTCGGCAACATGCCGATGAACTGGCTGGTATACCTGACCTTCAACCATGCAAAGGGGCCATGCTCTGACATCCGGGTCCGCCAGGCCATCTCTCATGCCATAGACAGGAAGGCCCTCGTCATGGGCACGCAGTTCGGACTCGGGAGGATCGCCAGCTGCCTCTACCCTGATGACCACTGGGCGCATAACCCTGGCCTGAAACCCGTGAGCTATGACCCCGAGCTGTCCAGGAAACTCCTTGCGCAGGCCGGATATCCAAATGGTCTCACCCTCAAGGGGTTTACCCTCAATATACCGGAAGCCCAGGCCTTTGCAAAAGCGGTCATGGCCATGCTCGAAAAGGTCGGCATAACATGGAAACCCGTCTACCTGAGCGTGCCCGGCATGATGGAACCATTCAGGAAGCTGGACTTTGACGTGGTCGGGAATCTCTACCCCTGGATACAGGAACCCGATCATATAGCCACGCTGCTGTATGACCCGGCCAGCCCCTTCAACAACGGCAGGAGCCGTAACGAAAAGGCTATTCGACTCATAAAGGCAGGCAGAGAAGAGGTGAACGAGGCCAAAAGGGCGAAGATCTACAATGAGCTCGAAAATGTTCTCTACGACAACTACGAGGATGCCTGGTTATGGTACCC
>DATKLV010000176.1:0-5901 GCA_035542255.1 Desulfomonilia bacterium
GCAGTCATCGCGAATTTCAATCCGGATTTCCCGGAAAAGGGGACCGGATAGTCGTTAATCACTCACTTAAGGTGGTCCATGCCTCCTTTATCCAGGGTGAGAATAGCGTTGAGCTTGGGGTTGAAGCGGGAGATCTGTTCGAGATAAGCCTCCACAACCTCAACGGACGTGATTTTATCTGTGCGGATCATCTCTGAGAGCTGGTGTGCAGGGAGAAATGTTATGACTTGTCCCAGTAAGGTTTGTAGGTGTCTTTAATCGCGATCTTGCGGTCCGCCATGAACTGCTCGAAGATGTCCGAAAGGTAGATGAACTTGTAGATGTCGTTGATACGGGCGCAGAGTTTGACTGACCGGGGGCGTGATATCTCCACGAGTGAGCTCATGGCTCCGCCCTTTTTCATATACCTGCCCAGGTCATACTTGGTGAGCATGCCCCCCATGCGGAAGTCTTTCTGGAGGTACAAAATGCCGGTATTGGCGTTTGCATAAACAGGCACTGCACCGTAATGGGTGGCGTGGTGGCGTATGTCGAGAAGATTGTCGCAGTCATTCACCATTGAGCTGATGGTGATGTAATCCTTATGGCGGTTGAGCTTGAGCCAGTACCTCAGGTCCGACGGACTCATGGCTATGGGCTTGGTATGGTCCACCTTGATAGGGGTGTAATTGGTGCGGTTGAGCAGCATAAAGAGCTCGTTCGCAATAGCGCATACAGCCTGGTAGAGATCGCCGTGGAGGGCGTCGAAGGATTCTTTGGCCTCCAGAACCCTCAGGTCGAGACTGGATTGAATGTCAAGACCTGCGGCAAAAAGTCTTTCCATGGTCTCGATCTGGTAAAAGGCGCCGGCGAGCTTTACCTCGACCGTGTAGTGGAGGATCTGGATATAGGCAATGTCGTTCTCCTGCCTCGGCGTAAGCTCAGGGCCTTCGATGTTGACGAAATTCGCGATATCGAAGTCCGCTGCCAGCTCCCTCAGGCCCCACCAGTAGTCCAGCGCAGTGAGGTCCTTATACTTCTCCTCCTTTTCCTTGCCATGGCACAGGTGGCGATCTATGGTCTGTGGTTTTGCCATATCAGCATGTTCTCCATGGGGGTGTGCTGCTCTCCGGGATAAGAGGACCTGTATTCCCCCCGTATTTTCTGTATATGGAATGCAGCTCCAGCGCAAGAGTATCGTTTTTATACCAGTCTTCTTGACTGAATGCCGGCATCTGGCATACTTTAAACATGGCGCTTTCCCGACGTACTTCAGGGATGTTAAGTTGAGCTGCCGGTACATGATCACCTTTCAGGAGGAGAAGAGCCTGTGAATGAATTGTTCAGGAGCATACCCAAGGTGGATACCGTGCTCAAAGAGCCCATCCTGCAGGAGCTGCCCTATGATGTCGAGATCATAAAAAGATTCCTCAGGGATAAGCTCGACATGATAAGGACATCGATCGGCCGGGGCCGGCTGAAAGAGAGTCCGAGCGCTGAAGAGGCAGCACGTGAGGTGGCCTCAGAGGTCCGTATCATCATGTCGTCCGGTCTGACGAACGTCGTCAATGCGGCGGGTGTGATCGTGTTCACCAATATCGGCAGGGCACCCCTGGCCAAAGAGGCCGTCGATGCAGTCATCCACGCTGCCAGGACCTATACTGACCTCGAGTACAACCTGTCTGAGGGAAAGAGAGGTTCCCGGCAGGATCATATCAGGCCCATCACCAGGGCATGCTTTGGGGCCGAGGACGCCCTTGTGGTAAATAACAACGCTGCCGCGGTCATGCTGGTGCTTGTCAGTCTTGCAAAGGGAAAGGAAGTGATCATCTCCCGGGGCGAACTTGTAGAGATTGGCGGCTCGTTCAGGATGCCCGATGTGATGGCCTTGAGCGGTGCGGTCATGAAAGAGGTGGGGACCACGAATAAGACAAAGATCTCCGACTATAGAAACGCCGTCACCGACAATACCGCGCTCATCATGAAGGTGCACAGGAGTAACTTCTCCGTGGTGGGGTTCACCGACGAGGTGGGCATCGAAGAGCTCTCTTCATTGGGCCGCGACCTTGACAAGCCTCTCTATGTGGACATGGGCTCGGGTGTTCCCTTTGACTTAAGCGCATCGGGAATACCCGGAGAATGGACGATCCCCATGTGCCTGCAGCAGGGGGCGGATGTCATCAGCTTCAGTGGTGACAAGGTGCTCGGAGGTCCCCAGGCGGGTATTATCCTCGGCAGAGCGGGCCTCATCGAGAGCATGGCAAAGCACCCCCTTCACCGGGCCGTCAGGGTCGACAAGATGACCATAGCCGCCATGGCTGCGACCCTGAGGCTCCTGGCCCAGGGAAAGACCGGAAGCATCCCGGTGCTGAGGATGATCACCGAGCCCGTCCTCGATGTGAAGAAACGCGCCCAAAGGCTCATAAGACTCATCAAGGTCAAGAATGCCCTGATCATCCCGACGAAAGCGGTTATCGGCGGAGGGTCCGCACCCACCAAGAGCTTCGGGTCTTATGGTGTTCTCATTCAAACGCCTCATGCCCAGGATATCCATGCAAGACTCAGGGCATGTCGTCCCGCCGTCATATGCAGAATCGAGGAAGACAGGCTTATCTTCGACCTCAAATCGGTAGAGCAGCAGGAGGTAGGCCTGCTGGCAAGAAAGATCAACGAGGTGCTCACCCATGAAACTTAAGGTGGCATTTGCCCTGGGCGGCGGAGGGGTCCGTGGTCTCGCGAACATCGGGGTCATCAAGGCGCTCTGTGAAGCGGGCATTGTCCCTGATATCATCACCGGAACGAGCATGGGGGCCATAGTGGGTTCTCTCTACGCAGACAGCTGTGATATCGGCATGGTCGAGAGGACCATCAAAGCCATGTTCGACTCCGATGAATTCCGCCAGAAAGTCCAGAGGTTCACCGGGTCGGGAGAGCTGGACCGGAGTTTCCTCGACAAGGTTTTTGAAAGGGCCAAGAAAGGATACTTTTTCTACCGGTTTCTCTTCAGGGAATCGATGGTTTCCTCGGAAGTCGTTTTTTCCGAGCTGGACCGGATCATACCAGAAAAGAACTTCTCAGAGCTCAAGATCCCTTTTGCCTGCATGGCGCTCGATATCATCTCGGGTTATCCGCAGATCATGCATTCAGGGTCGGTGCGCCAGGCAGTGAAAGCGTCAAGCGCCGTTCCGGGCATCCTTCCCCCTGTCCCCATTGACGGGAGGATGTGCGTGGACGGAGGCTGGGTGGAGGCGGTTCCCATCTCAGCGGCCAGGGTGCTGGGCGCCGGATTTGTCGTAGGTGTCGATGTGTCTCGTGAGACGATCTCCATCGATTACAAGGAAGAGATAAAGAACAGCATGGATATCCTGTTCAGGGCCGGGGACATCACCCGCTCACTGATGAACACCTTAAGGACGCGGGATGCGGATTTTGTCATCAACCCCATCGTCGGTGATGCCGAATGGTCTGAGTTTGAAAATATAGGCAACTATATCTCGGCTGGTTACTATGCAGGGACTCAGGCGGTTCCGGCACTGAAGAAGGCCATTAGGATATCCGGAATCAAGGCGCTGCTGTGGTGGAAGCAATAGAGCTTACTGCATCCGGTAACGATGCCGGTGCCCGCCTGGATGTCTTTCTCAGTCTTCACCTGCCCATAAGCCGCTCGTTGGCTGCCAGGATCGTCGAGGAAGGCCGGGTGCTGGTGGACGGCAGGGCGGCAAAACCATCGTTCAGGCTCAAGGAAGGCATGCGGGTGAGCGGGACCTATCATGTGCCCGGCGACAACGTGCCTTTACTGTCATGCGATATCCCGCTCGATATCGTGTATGAGGATCAGTGGATTGTGGTCATCAACAAACCTGCAGGGCTCACCGTGCATCCGGGGGCGGGGAATGCCCGTTTTACCCTGGTGAATGCACTCCTGGCCAGATACCCCGAGATGAGGGATGCGGGCGATCCGGAAAGGCCGGGAATCGTCCACAGGCTCGATAAACTTACTTCAGGTGTGATGGTTGTTGCCAGGAGCAGCAATGTCCATGCAGTCCTCTCTGCCGCCTTCAAGACGCATGAGCACCTAAGGGAGTATCTGGCCATATGCTATGGACACATGCCCCACGAACAGGGCACCATCGAGACCTTCATACTGAGGAATCCGAAGGACAGAAAAAAGATGACCTCGCGTGCAGACCGTGGCAGAAAGGCCATAACCCGATGGAAGGTGATCAGGCAATGGAAGGGGTTCTCCCTGCTTCGCCTCACCCTGGAGACCGGCAGGACTCACCAGATCCGCGTGCACCTGTACGACAGGGGCCATCCGGTTGTGGGCGATGTCCAGTACGGTGGAAGGAAAAGGGCTTTCGGCATAAGCGACCCGGATCTTCGTTCCCGGGTAAAGACCCTTGGGAGACAGATGCTCCATGCCGCCACCTTGGGCATCATCCACCCGATAACCGGCAGGTATATGGAATTTGAGAGCGACATGCCCCGGGATATGAAGGAACTCATCGAGATACTTGATGAGAAGGAAAGGGCATACGGGGAAGCGCCGTCAAAATAGGTCGGCATCTGGGGAAGTCGACATCTTTAAGTAATGCCTAATTTCTTGACAATCTCTCACCTATGCCCGATCATTATAGTATGCAAAGGGTGGGGGACATACTGGCAAAGAACAACGAGCAGATCGGGCAGATATTGAAGCTGCGCCGTAACTGGAAAAAGATAGCAGGTGAAATGCTAGCAGAACACACTGAACCGGTGGTTATAAGAAACAAGACTCTCCATATCATGTGCGACTCGCCTGCATGGGCACAGCAAGTGTGCATGATGTCCAAGGTATTCGAAAAACAGATAAAAGAGATCATCGGCATCAGGGTAAACAAGGTGGAGGGCAAATTCGGTGTATCCACCATGGCCCCCATGAAGGAAAAGGCCGCACACCCTATAGCAAGACCGGATATCGATCCTGACGATGTTAAAAAGCTTAAAGACCCTGTACTTGCACAGGCCGTACGTTCACTCATTAACACACCGGGAGACAACGGTGGCTGATGATTTGAGATATAAATCCTTCATGGTCGGGATCATTGCCTTAGCATTATTAATGCTTCTCATAGTATGGACGATTGCCCTTAAAGGGCTGCTTCCCTTCAGTTATGTTCATGCACGCTCACCGAGAGATCTCCTCTTATTTCTCGATTCACGACGTCAGGATGTCCGGGGCGTCAGTGCAAACCGGCATATTCTTGAAATAGGGAAGAGGCCATCTCTGCAGGTTATCAAGGGATATGACAAGGTTATGTATCTTATGAGGCCCTTCCATCAGATCAATTTTAAATTCCGAAATTTCACCAAGGCCGAGATACTGGATTTCTGCACGAACATCACCGGTGACGATCTCGATAACCTGCGATCCGATGTTGCCGCGCGTAAAGACGTTTCTCCGGTCTGGAAGGGTTCCATCGAGGGTAAAGAGCTTGCAATCATAAGGGTGACCCAGTTCAGCTATATAGTGACAGGCCTGGCCGACAAGCCGCTCTTTATGGCGCAGATCGAGCTGGCGAAGCGCCTCGGCATGGATGATGCCACGGTATTAAAGCTCCTGATACCCGCACAGGACCGCTGGCTTGAAAAGTTCATGGCAGACAGCTCATTCAAGAAACATTATCCCGTTCAGTTCCAGGGAAGCACTCCCGATGAGCTCATAGATTGGCTGGGCGGGCCGCAGGAATAACCGGGTTAGAGACTCTGAGATTAAAAAGGAGGCGCCATGTCATATCCAGACAGGAATAATCCGTATTCTTTCGATGATTTTCTCAAGTGGAGGAACCGGGCGAACTACTACACCGATGATAAGTTCTTCCAGAAGGTACTCAAGCAGTATACAGGGAACGAGTTCGCAGTTATCCATGATGCCCTGGTGAA